>CAZTFS010000075.1:0-11230 GCA_964613045.1 uncultured Eubacteriales bacterium | reverse complement strand
CACGATTGTAAATTGTACATTGTACATTGTTAATTGGCTTGATAAATTCTGATTTGTTATTGTGTTAATTTGTATGATCTTCTTTATTCCTGATTTCATTGTACAATAACAGAATTTTGCCGGATAATTCTTTGTTCTGCTCTTCGATTCTGGTCGCTATACGGCTGATGTTCCCGATTGAAGAACATAGCCAGACACCAACTAAGGCACCGAATACAGCACCCAATATTCCGTCGCCGATAACGAAGCCAGCAATACCGCCGATTAAACCACCACCAAGGAATTCCATTATCATTGACAGTAAAGGCATCGCTGCTATATACCAAGGTTTATCTGCTTGTTCCGGCTCGGGTGATCGATTTGTTTCTTGATACAATATTCGGTTGCGTGATTCCTCGATTAATGTGTTAAGGTAAACTTGTTTTTCAGGATCAACTGTTCCGTTATTAATGTTATTCAGAAGCCACTGTTGTCTGTCTGCTATGATGGGGGTAGAACCGGTTCCATTTTTTAATGAATTGAACTTAATATTACAGTCCAGGCATAGCGTATAGTTGCATTGTTTGAATTCATTTGTTCTTGCTGATATTTTATTAATTTCACTTCCGCAAATATCGCATTTTATGAGCGAATCGATATAATTTACTGCTCTTGCATGTTCAATTTGAAGTGCAGTTTTTGCATTTTCTGTTGATGATTCAGATTTTATTGTTGTAACAGCCCAATCAATTGCAGTTTTTAGTGCCTGTTTGTTATTTCTGTTTTTCAGATTGCCAAATTGATATGTGCAATTTTTACACAAGATAACTGTAAGATTATCCATGAAAATATGTCTTTCGAATAAGGTGTCGTCAGACAATGGGATATTGCAACATTCACATGATTTTGACATTTTTTTCACTCCTTGTATCTACTATGTATATAGTAACACTGTTTATGTAAATTGTCAAGTAGTAACTATAAAGATAGAATAATAGTAACAAATAATATATAAGGTGATTAAATGGATAAGATAAAGCCGATTGTTACTATTTGTCAGTATGGAAAAATCAGAATCAATCTCCGTAGTGTCCTTGAGGAAAAGGGTATCACCCGAAATCAGCTTGCAAAGCTTACAAGCACACGGTTTGAGGTTGTAAATAAATGGTATGAGGGTGAAGTTGAAAGGATAGATGCAGATGTCCTTGCTCGTTTTTGTTATGTTCTCGGCTGTGAAGTATGCGACATGATAAAATACGAGATATAAAATGTATAAATATTCAAATATACTGCATAAATTGTTGTTTTATACAATAATTCATGCATATTTTTTTAAATCTTAACACATTTAGGTATTGCAAAATGTGACGGACGGTATTATAATATATCACAGAAAAAAACAAAAAGAGGTTTGCAGATATGGAAAAGAAAGATATCAAAAAAGTTGTTCTTGCTTATTCGGGCGGTCTTGACACATCGATCATCATCCCCTGGCTTAAGGAGAATTATAATAATTGCGAAGTTATCGCTGTTTCCGGTGACGTAGGACAGGGTACTGAGCTTGAAGGTCTTGAGGAAAAGGCTATTGCAACAGGTGCATCAAAGCTTTATGTTCTTGATCTTAAAGAGAAGTTTATCACTGACTACATCTGGCCCACACTCAAGGCAGGTGCAGTTTATGAGGGTGATTACCTTCTCGGTACATCATTTGCACGTCCCATCATCGCTAAGGAGATCGTTGAGATCGCTAAAAAAGAGGGTGCAGATGCTATCTGCCACGGCTGTACAGGTAAGGGTAACGATCAGGTTCGTTTTGAGCTTACTATCAAGGCTTTTGCTCCCGAGCTTGCAATAATCGCTCCCTGGAGAGAGTGGTCACTCAAGTCCCGTGAGGAAGAGATTGAGTATGCTGAGGCACACAACATTCCTCTTAAGATAAACAGAGAGACAAACTATTCAAAGGATAAGAACCTCTGGCACCTTTCACATGAAGGTCTTGACCTTGAGGATCCCGCAAACGAGCCCCAGTATTTGAAGGAAGGCTTCCTTGAAATGGGCGTAGCTCCCGAAGCAGCTCCCGACAAGCCCACTTATGTTACCATTCACTTTGAAAAGGGTGTTCCCACGGCTATTGACGGCAAAGAAATGGGTGCAATCGAGCTTCTTGAAACAGTTAACAAGCTCGGCGGTGAGAACGGTATCGGACTTGCAGACCTTGTTGAAAACAGACTTGTCGGCATGAAGTCCAGAGGCGTTTACGAAACTCCCGGCGGAACGATTCTTTACAGAGCACATCAGGTTCTTGAAACCCTTTGCCTTGACAGAGATACTCAGCACTACAAGGAGCTTATAGCAGCTAAGTATGCAGAGCTTGTTTACTTCGGTCAGTGGTTCACCCCCCTTCGTGAGTCTCTTGCAGCTTTCGTTGACGAAACTCAGAAGACAGTTACAGGCGATGTTAAGCTTAAGCTTTACAAGGGCAACATGATCAATGCAGGCGTAACTTCACCCTACTCACTTTACAGTGAAGAAGTTGCAACATTTGATGAAGATGAAGTTTACGATCAGAAGGATTCCGCAGGCTTTATCAACCTCTTCGGTCTTCCCATCAAGGTCAGAGCTGAACTTTCAAAAAATTGGGATAAATAATCAAAAAAATATCGGAGCTGTACAGTTCGTACAGCTCCCTTTGATTATATACGGTAATGCAACAAGTGTTATTAATTAAATTACTGATCTCTGTATATTGTATTGGTTGTTATGTAGTACACTCCCATGTCGCAGAGTTTTTTCATGGTTTTTACATTGTCGATAGTCCATGCACCTGCGGCAAGTCCTG
The DNA here is from genome assembly GCA_964613045.1 of uncultured Eubacteriales bacterium. Taxonomy (GTDB): domain Bacteria; phylum Bacillota; class Clostridia; order Oscillospirales; family Acutalibacteraceae; genus UBA1081. The sequence continues at coordinate 8,412 of CAZTFS010000075.1, read as the reverse complement.
CATCAAGTATTTTTTCAACATAATCAAGATTTTCACTTTTATTTGCATTAAAGTCGATTCCGTCAATATCGTTTTCGACGCAGAAAGTAATGTCATCATCACTTATCTTTGATGCAAGAAGCCAGTATTCAGCTTCGGGAAGTTGGGATTTGAGAGAAACGAGTGCATCACGGCTGAATGCGATAATCATGATTTCTTCGCAGTCTGAATTTTCTATAATTTCAGATAGTATTTTGTAATCGGGCTGTTGGTCTGCATTGAGCTTTATCTCGATAACGGGAATTACATCCGAAGCGTTACACTGCTTGAGTGCTTCTTCAAGAGTGGGGATTCTTTCGTCAGGGTATTCGTCCAGTCCGTATCCGTTGTCGATATTGAGAAGCTTCACCTGACTTAACGTCATTTCGGAAATATTGCCCTTGCCGTCAGTCATGGATTTGACGCTGTCGTTGTGAATTACCACCCATTCCCCGTCGGCTGTAAGTCTTATGTCAAATTCCGCACCGTAGAAATTCGCTTCGCCTGCCTCTTTTATGGAAGCAAGAGTGTTTTCGGGGGCAACGGTAGAAAATCCTCTGTGGGCAATGAGTGTTACCTCACTGTTTGTTGTTTCGATGGGTTTTTTCGGAAAAAGTCCGATAATATCGCTCCAGTAAACCTTCAGAACCACACAAACGGCAATAAGAAACACAGCCAGAATACCGATCAATATTTTATGTACCTTTTTCATTTCATCGTCTCCTTTTTTTTATTATAAAATATTTACGTGTATTTGTAAATAAAAATATTTTATTTAAAATAAAAAAACTCTTGACACGGAATGAATAAAGTGACAAAATGAATGTGTATGTGAGGTGATGGCTTTGCGGATCTTTCAGAAAGGCTTCAATTTCGGTCAAGACGGTCCCGGAAACAGACTTGTATATCATCTGCAGGGCTGTAACATGAAATGTATATGGTGTTCCAATCCCGAGGGTATGTCCCCCGACGGCGGAAAGGAATATTCATTGGACGAGATCGAAAACGAATGTGTACGCAGCCGTATGATGTTTTTTTCGGATGGGGGAGTCACCTTTACCGGCGGAGAAGCAACATTACAGCATGAAGAGCTTCTTGAACTTCTGAAAAGACTGAAAAAACATGAGATAAATACTTGTATTGAGACAAACGGTGCTTCAAAAAAGCTTCCTGAACTGCTGGAACATATTGATCATCTGATAATGGATTTCAAGCATTATGATTCGGATATTCTGAAAAAGTTCACGGGCGTGGGTAATGAAAATATAAAGTCAAATTTTGAATATATCTGTTCATCGGGCAGACAGGGGCATATAAGGATACCGCTTATAAACGGTGTGAACACCGATAACCCCGAGGGCTTTGCTCAATATTTTTCAAAGTTTGATACGGAAAATGTTGTCTTTGAGTTCCTTTGCTATCACGAATACGGCAAGGACAAGTGGACTTCCGAATATAAAATGAAAGACGGCTTTGTGCCGAAAGAAAAATTAAATGAATTTATTGCCGTGTTCGGCGAATACGGACTGAAAATAATAAGCACATAAGGAGATGGGGTTATGATCTATTCAATATACGAAAACGGTGAACTTACTTCAATGGCAAAAGCTCTTTTTAAAGAGGAAAGAGCAATAAAAAGGCTGGACGGCTGGTTTATCGCAAAGGAAACAGAGCGTGATAACGAAGCAAAGTACGAAGGACTTGATCCTGAGGTAAAAAAAGCACATCTCGTTTGCGAAGTGCTTAAAAATATCCCTCTCTTTATCAGCGACAATGCAGTTTTTGTCGGAACTCAGCGTGATGCATTCGCAAAGAGCTATGCACTTATCAATCCTTCCTTCAAGGTTGAGGGATTTTCGGGCTATTGCGATCCCACGGCTATATATAACGATATTGAACCCGATGACACGTTTACAAAAGACAGAATCGAGAGCATGAGAGCCTATACGGAGAAAACTCCAATGGTAAGCATGCTCAATAAGACATATTCCGAAGCTGAAAATTACACAAAGGAAGTAATTTTCTTTGTCGAACAGGTAACAGGTCATGTTATACCCGATTTCCGTCCTGCTCTTAAGTACGGAATTGATGCTCTTATTAAAGAAGCTGAATCAAAAGACGGCGAATTCTACAAGGCATCGGCTGTTGCTCTTTCCGGCGTTAAGATCCTTGCAGGCAGATACATGGATATAATCAGAGATCAGAAGAAAACATGCGGTGAGAAGCGACTTTCTCAGCTTGAGCTTATGGAAAAAACACTTGAAAACATTTCTTCAAAGGGTGCAGAAAATCTCTATGAAGCAATGCAGCTGTTCATTCTTCTCTGGACTGTAATGTGTCTTGAACAGGCTCCCAATCCCTATGCATTTTCGGTGGGCAATGCTGACAGAATATTTGAGCCTTACAGAGGCGATCTCAGCCGTGAGGAGGCTGCTGAGTTATTCAAGCATTTCCTTGTTTACTATAATGTTGGTGACAGAAGCTGGGCTATCTCTCAGAATGTGCTTATCAGCGGTAGGGATAAGGGCGGCAACGATCTTACAAATACCATGTCTTACGCTATTATGGACGCTTATTATGACATGAATCTTCCTCAGCCTATTCTGTCGGTGAAGCTTCATAAGAATACTCCCGAAAAGCTCTATGAGGAAATGGGACGTTTCTTCTTCTCTCCCGGTGTGCTTACACCTTCGCTTTTCAATGATGATTCACTTTACGCTACACTTCCCAAATACGGCATTGATGTTGACGATCTTTCCGACATTGCTGTTGCAGGCTGTCAGGAGCCTCTTATCATGGGTAAGGACAACGGCAACACCACAAACAGCTGGCTTAATCTTCCCAAAGTTCTTGAAATGATCCTTACAGGCGGCGTTTCCTCAATTACGGGTGAAAAACTCATGGATGCCACCAAATGCACGCTTACAAATGTAAGGGAAGTTTTTTATGAGACGCTTGACAAAGTTCTTGACGAGATGGCAAAGGCGGCAAACGGTGCCTCAACAGCTCTTGCTGAGCTTAAAGTTCCGTTCCTGAGCACATTTATGGGCGGTCTTGAGTACGGTGCAGATATGCGTGACACAAAGAAGCAGGGCACAAAGTACAACGGAAGCGGATGTCTTGTTCACGGTCTTTCAGTTCTTGCGGATTCCTTCATAGCTATCGATAAATACGCTGAAAACTATCCCGACGGTTTTGACCGACTTGTTGAGGCTGTCAAAAACAATTTTGAGGGTTATGAAGATGTAAGAGAATTTCTTCTTTCATGTCCCAAATTCGGCAATAACATCGAAGAAGTTGACACAGAGGCTGCAATTATTGCAAATAAGGTCTCTGATATGCTCAGAAGCAAGAAGAATTATCTCGGTAACTCTTTCCGCCCTGACTTCTCCAGCCCCTCAACACATCTTCTTTACGGCTACTGGGTCGGTGCAACTCCCGACGGCAGAAAGAGCCGTGATATGCTCGGCTACGGCGTTGACCCTCTTTACGGCGAGGCTTCAAACGGTCTCGGTTTCAGAATGCTGTCAAATATGAATCTGCCCTTTGAACAGTTCAACGGCGGATATGCTTCACACATGGGTATTGATCCCAAATATTTCAAGGGTACAACTTACGAAGCTAAGGGAACTGAGTTCTATAAGAATATAATCAAGCCCTTGTTCTTCAATGAGCTTAAAGAAGGCGTTTCACCCTTCTATCTCTATGTTAATGTCACAACTCCCGATACGCTCAGAAAGGTTCTTGCTGAGCCTGAAAAGTATGCACCAAGCGGAGTTTATATCATGAGAATCCACGGAACTTTTGTAAACTTCCTTGATCTTTCTCCTGCGATCCAGAACGATATTATTACAAGACTTGATCTTCAGTCTACATGTGTAGGATGTTAATATGAAAGCGATAGGTATAGATTTAGGTACTACAAGCATTTGCGGCGTAGTTGTTGATACCGACAGCGGTAAGGTTTTAAAGTCTGAAACTGTGAACAGTAATGCATTTATCCCGAAGGATAACGATTGGGAAAAGGTGCAGAACGTGTCTGCCATAATTGAAAAAGCTGTGAAAATAGTCGACTCCTTTATTGACAAGGATATTTCCGTTATCGGCATAACAGGTCAGATGCACGGTATCCTGTATTTTGATAAAGAGGGAAAGGCTGTCAGCGAGCTTTATACATGGCAGGATGCAAGAGGCAATCTGCCTTATAAGGATACAACTTATGCCGCATATCTTAAAAGCTCGGCAGGCTACGGCAATGTGACCGATTTTTATAACAGAGTCAACGGTCTTGTGCCCGAAACGGCAGCAGGGTATTGCACGGTGCATGATTATCTTGCAATGACTCTTGCAGACCGCAAAACTCCGCTTGTTCATACAAGTGATGCGGCAAGCTTCGGATGTTTTGATATTCAGACGAACACATTCAGCTACGAGTGTAAAATTGACGTGACATCGGGCTTTGATACTGTGGGTACATATAAAGGGATTCCCGTAAGCGTTGCCATAGGTGACAATCAGGCGAGCGTTTTTTCCTCACTTGCAAGTGACGGAGATATCCTCATAAATGTTGGTACGGGCAGTCAGGTGTCTGTTATTTCTGACAGTCCCGTTTTCGGTGAAAATATCGAGTCCAGACCGTTCTTTGACGGCAAATTCCTTGTTGTCGGTGCGGCACTCTGCGGCGGCAGAGCCTATTCAGTGCTTAAAGATTTCTATGCGGAAGTTTTTAAGGCGGCAGGTATTGATAATGCCGATGTTTACGCAGTCATGGATAAAATGCTCGAAAATGCTGACGGTGTACTTTCCGTTGACACACGTTTTGAGGGGACAAGAGCCGATCCGAATGTTTCGGGCAGTGTAACAGGCATCAGAACGGGCAATTTTACCCCCGGCAATCTTACAAAAGGTGTGCTTGAGGGAATGATAAACGAGCTTTATGATATGTACAGCTGTATGAATGTAAAGAAATGCTCAATTGTAGGCTCGGGCAACGGAATAAGAAAGAATCCTCAACTCGTTTCTGCGGCTGAAATGAAATTCGGCAGTAAAATGAAGATTCCTCAGCATCTTGAAGAGGCGGCTTACGGTGCTGCCATGTACGGACTTGTTGCCTGCGGTAAGTTTACTTCGGAGCAAGCGAGAAAGCTGATAAGATATAATTGAAAGAACGGTGTATTTATGATAACTTCTCCTGTATTTTTTGAACGCAACCGTGTAGGCAGAGTTTACTCGGGCGGTAAGCTTTTCAGCGGTTTTTTCGGTGACGAGCCCGTTGACGGTTTTCTTCCCGAAGAGTGGATAGCATCATCTGTTAAAGCTATAAATAAGGTTCAGCTTCACGAAAAAGAGGGTGTTTCCAAAATTAAGGACAGCGATATGTATTTTGATGAGCTTCTGAGTAAATATCCTGCAGAAATGTGCGGTACAAGCGGAAAAATGCGTATTCTTGTAAAGGTGCTTGACAGTGCCGTAAGGCTTCCTGCACAGGCTCATCCCGACAAGGCTTTTTCAAGGATACATTTTAATTCCGATTACGGCAAGACAGAAAGCTGGATAATTCTTGATACAAGAGAAGATGCAAAGATATACTTCGGCTTTAAAGACGGTGTTGACCGTGAAATTTTTTCACAGGCTATCGATGACAGTAAGACGGATAAGGATGCAATGGAAAGATTGATGCTTTACCGTGTTCCCGAAAAGGACGACTGCTTCCTTGTTCCTGCAAAAACCGTTCATGCTATCGGTGCAGGTTGTCTTATCCTTGAAATTCAGGAGCCTACGGACTTTACTGTTCAGCCCGAGCATTGGTGTGACGAATACGAACTGAATGACAGGGAAATGTATTTGTCACTGACTAAGGAAGAAGCAATTGACTGCTTTAACTTTACAAAAGCTCCCGATACAAAGATGAAGCCCGTGAGCATTGCTGAAAATGAAGGCATGACGAAGGAAAATCTTATCGGCAAGAATGATACGGATTGCTTTGTTGTAAACCGCATAAGGCTTACGGGAGGCAATGCGGATATGAATATAAATGACAGCTACGGCGTTTATATCGTAACTGACGGAAACGGCACAATTGAGGGTGACGGCTACTCAAAAGAAGTGAATAAAGGCGATTATTTCTTTGTGCCGAGTTGTCTTATGGGTAAATTCACGCTCGGCGGCAATATGGAAGTTGTGGAATGTTATTAAAAGGAGATAAATGATATGAGCAGATATGAAAGTTCAAAAGAAATATATGCTTCTTTGGGTGTTGACACCGAAAAAGCTTTGGAAACATTAAAAAATGTCACTGTGTCCGTTCATTGCTGGCAGGGTGATGATGTAGGCGGTTTTGACAATCTCGAAAGTCTTTCGGGCGGTATTCAGGCTACGGGTAATTATCCCGGCAAGGCAACAAATCCCGAGGAGCTTATGGCTGATATTGATAAGGCATTTTCACTTATGCCCGGTAAGAAAAAGCTCAATCTTCACGCTTCTTATGCGATTTTTGAGGATGGTGAAAAAGTCGGCAGAGATAAGATAGAGCCTAAGCATTTCGCAAAATGGGTAGAGTTTGCAAAGACAAGAAATATGGGGCTTGACTTTAACCCCACTTTCTTTTCACATCCCATGGTAAAGGATAATCTTACGCTTTCCTCACCCGATGAAAAGGTGCGTGCATACTGGGTGGATCACGGCAAGGCATGTATTAAGATCGCTGAGTATTTTGCAAACGAAACAGGTGAGCCCTGTGTGCTCAATATATGGATCCCCGACGGATATAAGGATATTCCTGCTGACAGAATGGCTCCCAGAGCCAGATTCAAAAAGAGTCTTGATGAGATTCTTTCCGTACCCTATGACAAGTCAAAGGTTTATGTGACACTTGAGTCAAAGGTCTTCGGTATCGGTCTTGAAAGCTACACGGTCGGTTCTGCTGAATTCTGTCTGTCATATTCAAACGCAAAGGGCATCACACCCCTTATGGATAACGGACATTATCATCCCACAGAGGTCGTCAGCGATAAGATCCCGTCACTTCTGCTTTTCAATGATAAGATCGCTCTTCACATTACAAGAGCTGTCCGTTGGGACTCTGACCATGTTGTTATTTTTGATGACGAAACAAAGGAAATTGCCAAGGAGATAGTCAGAAATGATGCTCTTGACAGAGTATTTATTGCCACAGACTATTTTGATGCTTCCATCAACCGTATCTCAGCATGGGTAACAGGTGTAAGAAACGTGCAGAAGTCGCTTCTGTTCGCACTTCTTCAGCCCAATGACAAGATGAAAGCTCTTCAGGACAATAATGAAATGACCGAGCTTATGGTGCTTCAGGAAGAAATGAAAACAGCACCCTTCGGCGATGTATGGGCTGAATATCTTAAGAGAGAAAACGTATCGGCTGATTATCTTGCTGAAGTTAAAAATTACGAAAAAGAAGTTTTGGAGAAAAGATAATGAAAGATATTTTAACAGCTCCTTTTATGGTGGAAATGGAGAAAATGACATCAAACATGTATCGCCTCGGCTGGGACGAACGCAACGGCGGCAACATCAGCTGTATGCTGGATGAAAATGAAGTCGCAGAATATCTTGACCTTGATAATGTGATAAGAACTATTCCCACAGGCTTTGATGCAACTGACCTTATCGGCAAAATATTTATCGTTACGGGTACAGGCAGATATTTTAAGAATGTTGAAGCTGATCCCGAAAATAATCTCGGTATTATAAGAATCGCAAAGGACGGCACAACGGCAGAGCTTCTCTGGGGTTATAAAGACGGCGGAAAGTTTACTTCCGAGCTTCCTGCACATCTTATGAGTCACATGGCAAGGCTTAAAGTCGATCCGGAAAACAGGGTAGTTATGCATACTCATCCTACATATACTCTTGCAATGAACTATGTCCATGAGCTTGACGAGAAGAAATTTACACATACACTCTGGGAAATGTGTACTGAGTGTATCGTTGTTTTTCCAGACGGTATCGGTGTTCTTCCCTGGATGCTTTGCGGTACAAATTCCATAGGTGAAGCAACGGCAAAGAAGATGGAGGAGTTCAGACTTGTCGTATGGGGCATGCACGGAATTTACGGTGCAGGCAAGACGCTCGATGAGACTTTCGGACTTATCGAAACGGTTGAAAAAGCCGCACAGATATATATGCTTACAGCTCATCTTCCCAGAGTCAACACAATAAAGGATTCCGAAATGCAGGAGCTTGCAGAGTTTTTCGGAGTTGAGTACAGAAAAGATTTCCTGAATCTGTAAACAATAAACACGGCTGCCTGACGGTAAGCCGTGTTGTGATATAAATCAGAATTTATCGAGGTGTCCTCGATAAAATCTTGAGATAAGAAATAATAGAGAATAGATAATAAATAATAATGTCGGAAGGGGC
>CAZTFS010000074.1:0-11592 GCA_964613045.1 uncultured Eubacteriales bacterium | reverse complement strand
GTTGTTCGGCATGAAAGAATATCAGTATTGTGAGTGCGGTGCAGCACACTGGTAAACTGAATTATTCCGTTTCTGACGGATAGTGCAAACCCCGCAACGGGCAACCGTTGCGGGGTGATTTTTTTAACATATTAAAAATCAGCTTCCCTAAAGGAAGCTGATTCGTTTTTAAATGTAGTATTCTTTAAGGTCGAGAATTTCAAATTTATAAACCTTGAATTTACCCTTTGAAAATGCATCTGTGAATTTACCTGTTGCCGTAAGCTTTTTTGTGGACAGAATTACATCCATAGTAACCTCTGAATAATGAAGCTCGGGTAGTTCGTCAATAGAAGTCAGCTCCATATAACGCTTGCCTTCGTCATTGTTTGTGAAAAGATAAAAGTTGAGAACAGGTAAAGTTACGCCGTCAATTTCGATTCTTTCAAATTTGCCTCTTGTGGTATTCTGTTTCTTTTTTTTCTTTTTAAATTTATCAAAAAGTCCCATATCTGCACTCCGTTAATATTCTAATAAATATATTACAGTGAAACGGGGTTGAAGTCAATATAAAAATTTGAATAAAAGTATTTATTTCGGTGTAAATATGTGTTATACTATTAAAATAAGGATGTGAAAAGATGAAAAAATTGTCTGTAATCGTTCCATGTTATAATGAGGAGGCTGTTTTGCCTGCATTTTATTCTGAGATAACAAAGGTTGCCGACGGATGTGCAAATTATGAATTTGAGCTTCTGTTTGTAAATGACGGCAGTTGTGATAACACTCAGAATATAGTTGAAGAGCTTGCAAAAAAGGATAGCCGTGTAAAATTTATCTCTTTTTCAAGAAATTTCGGCAAGGAAGCTGCCATGCTTGCAGGTCTTGAAAACTGCACCGGCGATTTTGCAGGTTTTATTGATGCCGATCTTCAGCATTCTCCCGAGCTTATTCCCGAAATGCTTAAGGCGGTTGACGAAGAGGGCTATGATGTGGCTGCCTGCAGACGTGTAGACAGAAAAGGTGAACAGAAATTCAAGAGTGTCCTTTCCGCGTCTTTCTATAAGGTTGTCAATAAGATTTCCGAAACATATATCGACGACGGTGCTCAGGATTACAGAATCATGAACCGAAATGTGGTGGATTCCATTCTCGCCATGAAAGAAAATATCCGCTTTACAAAGGGTATTTTCAGCTGGGTGGGCTTTAACACAAAATGGTTCCCCCATGAGAACAGGGAAAGAGCCGCAGGAGACACAAAGTGGTCAATTACGAAGCTGTTTAAATATGCCATGGATGGCATTATCGGTTATACGTCGTCGCCTCTGAGAATACCGCTGTATCTCGGTATTATTACAATGATATTAAGTGCGATTTATGCATTTGCGGTTATTATCAGACTCTGTGTTTCCGGTCATGTATTCTCGCTTACATCTGCAGCGATACTTTTCGGAGTACTCTTTGTCGGAGGATTGATATTGCTCAGTATCGGCATAGCAGGCGAGTATCTGGCAAGAATATATACTGAGGTCAAGGACAGACCTAAATATTTAATAGCTAAGACTAATTGTAAATAAAATCCGGAGGATATTTAATATGGAAATTACAAAAAAATCATTAATCGGCGAAGTTCTTGATGCACACCGTGAGCTTGCTCCCTATTTCCTTGAAATGGGTATGCACTGCCTTGGCTGTCCCTCTGCAAGAGGTGAGTCTGTTGAACAGGCTTGCATGGTACACGGTGTAAATGCAGACGAGCTTGTTGCAAAGCTTAATGCAAACAAAAATGCATGAGTCTGAAACTTACAAACAGATTGCAGGTGTCGGCTGACTTTGTCCGAAGCGGCCGCAAAACAGCAGATGTCGGCACAGATCACGGTTATCTGCCGGCATTTCTTGTTTTAAACGGAATTACGGATAGTGCGATCGCTGCCGATATCGGCATCGGTCCTCTTGATAATGCGAGAAAAACGGTTGAAAAGTATGATCTGGAAGATAATATACAGCTTATTCTTTCCGACGGACTTGAAAAGATACCTCATGATTCTGAGGAAATAATTATTGCAGGTATGGGCGGAACATTGATCTCGGAGATCCTCAGCAAAGCCGACTGGATAAAAAATAAGGATATCCATCTGATACTCCAGCCCATGACTCATTCGCAGGATGTCAGAGAGTTTTTGACTGAAAACGGCTTTTACATAGATGATGAAAAAACTGTTGAGGATTCGGGTAAGGTGTACATTGTTATAAGTGCATTTTACAGCGGAAGAAATGAGAGGAAAACACCGTTTTATTGGTACTTCGGCGATAAGATATCCAATGAAAGCGATACGGATGTCGCTTATATAAAAAGGCAGTATTCTTATTTAAGATCACGCTGTCATGGGCTTTTGCACTCAGGTGAAACGGAAAAAGCCGACGAATTCAGATCAATTTTAATGCAAGCAGAAAGTGAGGGAAAGCAATATGAAAATAAGGGAAATTTATGAATTTCTTGATACACTTGCTCCGTATGAAACCCGGTGTTCATGGGATAACAGCGGTCTTATGACAGGTACTCTTGAAAAAGACGCCGATTCCGTATTGCTTTGCCTTGATTGCACCAACGATGTAATAGAACAGGCTGTTGCCGATCATTGCAGATTAATAATCTGTCATCATCCGCTTATTTTTCATCCTGTGGGTTGCGTTAACGAAAACACACCTCTTTATAATGCAATAAAAAATGACATTACCGTTATTTCAGCCCATACGAATCTTGATATGGCTGCGGGCGGTGTAAATGATGTTCTTTGCGAAAAGCTTGATTTAAAAAATGTACAGCACCTTTTTGCAGAAGGTGTACCCGTTATGAGAACGGGTGAGACAGAATTTGATTCAGCGAAAGACTTTGCACAAGTTTGTGCAGAAAAGTTGGGCAACAGTGTAAAGCTTGCCGACAGCGGTAAAAAAGTGAAAAAAGTTGCAGTCTGCGGCGGTGCAGGCGGTGAATATATTTGTGATGCTTTTTCTGCCGGTTGTGATACGTTTGTTACGGGGGAAGCAAAGCACCATGAATATCTGGAGGCACAACGTCTCGGTATGAATCTTCTTGTTGCAGGTCATTTCAGTACGGAAGTCCCCGTGCTGGAAGCTCTTTGCGATAAATTACTTAATGCATTTCCGAAGCTTGCTGTTTGTATTGCTTCTGAGAAATGTCCCTATGAAACGGTGGTATAAATGGCTTTAGACGGCATATTTCTTCACCTTTTGTCTGAGGAGCTTAAAGAGACGCTTCTCGGTGCAAAGGTGGATAAGATACATCAGACGCAGAAAACGGAGCTGGTTTTCACTTTGCGTACCCGTTCGGGTGCATACAGACTTCTGATGTCTGCAGCAGGCAATGCTCCAAGATTGCATCTGACAACTCATACTATTGAGAATCCGGCAAAACCTCCCATGTTTTGCATGCTCATGAGAAAGCATCTGGGCGGTGCAACACTTCTTGATATCAGGCAGGAGGGCTTTGACCGAATATTAAAGCTGATATTCAGTTGTGTCAATGAGATCGGCGACAGAGTTACAAGGACGCTTGTGATTGAAATTATGGCACAGTACAGTAATATTATCCTCCTTGATGAAAAAGGCGTTATAATCGACAGTATCAAGCGGGTTGATATGTCTAAATCATCTGTAAGGCAGATTCTTCCTTCTTTAAAATACGAATTACCGCCTATGCAGAATAAACTCAACATTCTGACTGATAATACGGCTTCAATAGCTGATGAGATCGTCAGGAAAGATACGAAACTGAATAATGCAATCCTGTCGACTGTTGAGGGCATGTCTCCCGTGCTTTGCAGAGAGATCGCTTACAGAGCAGGCGGTATTGATACGGTTTCTTCTGCTCTTTCGGATTTTCAGAGGGCAAGGCTTGAGTTTGAGATTGATATTCTGAAAAATACAGTTGCCAACAGAACGGTATCTCCTGTAGCTGTGGCTGATGCAGACGGAAAGCTCCTTGATTTTTCATTTGTTCCCGTTACTCAGTACGGCTCACAGGCAAAATATTTCTCATACGAATCCCTCTCCGAAGTGCTTGAGAGCTTTTATTACGAGCGTGAACGTCTCGCACGGACAAAAAGCAAGGCAGAGGATCTTTTTAAGACTGTAAACAATCTTATTGAGCGTCTTGCTAAAAAGATAAGCAATCAGATGACGGAGCTTGAGGTGTGCAGGGACAGGGAAGAAAAACGCATTTTTGCAGAGCTTATAAATGCAAATCTTTACCGTCTCGGTAAGGGTACGGTTGTATATGAGCTTGAGAATTATTATGATGAGAACAAAACGGTCAGGATACCTGTCAAGCCCGAACTGACTCCTGCCGAAAATGCTCAGCGTTACTATAAAGAGTATCGAAAACTGCGTACAGCAGAAGAAAAACTGACAGAGCTTATCGAACAGGGCAGACTTGACCTTGAATATCTGAAAACTGTTCTTGATGAGCTGAACAGAGCCGAAACGGAACGTGAAATTTCTGAGATCAGATCGGAGCTTGCAGACGGCGGTTTTATAAAACACAAAAATCAGGGCAAGCAGAAAAAGAGTCAGCCCATGCAGCCGCTGGAATTTACTTCACCTGACGGCTTCAAGGTTTATGTGGGCAGAAATAATATTCAGAATGATAAATTATCGCTGAAAACAGCTTCAAAGAGTGATATCTGGTTCCATATTCAGAAGGCACCGGGCTCTCATGTAATACTCTCTCTTGAGGGTAGAGAAGCCACTGAAGCAGCTATGGATTTCGCCGCAAAGACCGCCGCATATTACAGCTCCGGCAGAGAAGCGGGTGCTGTCGAGGTGGATTACACTCGGGTCAGAAATCTTAAAAAGCCCGTCGGTGCAAAGCCCGGCTTTGTAATATATCATGTTTATAACTCAGTATTGGCGAAACCCGAAAACCCTGAAAATAATTAAGAGGTGAACAGTAATGTACATTTGCACATTTTTCAAGATCCTGCTTTCTCTTATTCTCTCAGTGCTTGCACTTATTCCGACATCTTTAGGTCTGCCTGCAAATTTTGCGGGAAGTCCTACAGTGATATTTGATGCGACTGAGCTTACGGGTGAAGTTACAAGCGGTGCGTCGGGCTACCTTTACGGCTTGTCCGAAGACGGCGTGCCTTCATATAATATGGTGCAGAGTCTTGATGTTTCTTCTGTTTCCGCAAAGACGCAAAACGGCTTACAGCATCCCATCGGTGAAGTGGGCGATATTGCAGATGAGGTTATTTCTTCGGGGCACTGTGATTATATTGTGGTGTATCTTCAGGATATGTATTCCACGTGGTATTACGACTGGCAGAATATCAATGACATGAAAGCCGACGGTACTTATGACTGGAAAGAATATCTGACCGATACATATTTTCCCCTTATAAAAGAATCCATGGAAGCTATGCAGGGTTCTGATTATGAGGATAAACTGGTCTACTGTATTTTTAATGAATGCGATAACGGCATATGGTTTGGCGAATGGGTAACTGACGGCGAAAACGGCTGGAACGACTTCAATGAACAGGGCAGAAAAAACTTCAACGAAGCATGGAAAATGACGTATGAGTATGTAAGAAGCATTGATCCCGATGCACTTATCGGCGGTCCGGGTAACTATGAATACAGCTCATCAAAGACAGAGGATTTCCTTGCTTTTGCATCTGAGAATGATTGTGTTCCCGATGTAATGATCTATCATGAGCTTGCAGACCGTTCCATATATGACTGGGAAGCCAATGTAAACGACCTTAAAGCGATCGAAGAAAAATACGGCATTGATACGGATACTCCCGTAATTGTTACCGAGTACGGCAGAATGCAGGATAACGGCGATCCCAATACTATGCTCAAATACATTATCTGTACTGAAAACACAAAGGTATATTCCAATCAGGCATATTGGCTTCTTGCGGATAATCTGAGCAATACATGTGCCGATTATAATACTCCAAACTCTGCATGGTGGGTATACAGATGGTACACAAGCATGGACGGACAGACCATGGCAAGTGAGATAAGCGATATTCTTCATTCCGATCTGGGAAAGGCTCTTAAAGAGAAACGTGAGCCGAGATATCAGCAGTTTATGGGCTTGGGTACTATTTCCGATGAAACAGATAAGCTGGATATTCTTGTTTCGGGTGCTGATTATGACGGCAGAGTGCTTATAAAGAACCTTAAAGATACCGCACTTTACGGCGAAAATGTAAAAATTGAGATCACATCCGTAACGTATCAGGGACTTCTTGGACAGGTTTGTGAGCCTGAAACTGTAAAGATCTATACCGATACGTGCGGTAAGAAGCTGAGTATTCCTCTTGAAATGGATATGAATACAGCGTATCATATTGTTGTTACCGTTTCAGATGAGGGAATCGACTACGAAAATGAAAATCTTTTCGTCCGTTTTGAGGCTGAAGCAGGTACGCTTCTCGGCAATGCATATACCTACGACAGTGCTTATGCAACTACGGGTGAGCAGAACGGAATGGTCGGCGGGATGGAAAATGAGGGCGACGGAGTTGAAATGAAGATATCAGTTCCGTCAGACGGCACATATTCACTGCGGATCATATACGGCAATTCCAATGACGGCAGTACAAGTGCCGACAGAACGTTTTCTAAGGTCAATTTCAGTGTTGACGGTGAAAAGAGTCAGCTTTCTTTTGCAAATACCATCAAGAGTGAGCTTACGAACGCTTATGACATGGTGCTTGAACTGACAAAAGGCACACACACCCTGACATTTACCCACAATAAGGGTACTATCGTGCTTGATTCTGTTCTTATTAAAGAAGTTGAGGCGTCAGAGGGTGTTTACTGTGAAGCGGACGATGATAAGGAAAACACATATCTTGTTCTTGCTCCGTATGACAGCTATTACGAAATAAAAACCGCTGAAGATTCGGCTGTCAATGTTGACGGTGCAGAGACAACGGTTGATTCCGACGGCAGAGCATTGGTCTATCTCAGACGAGGAATTAACTATATCGAAACAGAGGAAAATGCATCTCTCAGAGTTTATTACAGCAGTGAAACCGGTGATGTTATAACTCTTGAGCCTGCTGATGCGGTTCTTGACGGCACTGCTGAAATAAAAACAAATACTGTTGCAGGGCTTGACTATATAACAGGCATCTCCTGTGACGGCGGAAGTGCTGAATATACTGTGAATGTCAAAGAAAGCGGTACTTATAAGCTGACCATACTCTATTCCAACAATAGAGAAAACGGCGTACATGACTATAATGTTGATCTTGTTGAAGACTTTATTACGATCAGCATAAACGGTGAAAAATCGGAAAATCTCTATTGCAGGAATACATACAGTAGCGACACCTACACTACCGTTACTACAAACATCTGCCTTGAAGCAGGAGAAAATATTATTACATTCTCCAATGACGGCTTAAATAAATTCAACGGCAACGAAACCTTTGCTCCTGATATTTCAACAGTTAAGGTGAATTATATTGCCAAATAAAATTATCCCCGAGGCATCGGGGATGTATTATTGTTTATCAAAAATTGACTACATTTTATGCGTAATTTTTTCTGTATATTAAAAATTTTTCTTAAATCTTTAATATAAGAAATTATGCAATGTTTTTTGTGCTTGTGTATAAATTCAAAATATTGACAATTAACAGTAGTAATGCTATTATGTGATTGAGTAACAACAAAAATTAAAATGGAGTGTTTGTATGAAAAGAATTAAAAAAATTGTGACAGCTGTAATTGCAACTGTTATGATTATAATGCCGATTCTGAGCATTAGTGTTTTTGCGTTGGATGAGGATTTATTGAGGTTAGATGTCGATTCTGATGGTTATGTTACTGCTGCTGATGCAAGATACATTTTAAGAGTTGCTGCACGGCTGGAAACTGTTGAAATTGATGAAACTGCACTTTATTTGATGGATGCAAATGATGATGGTAAAATCACTGCGGCTGATTCAAGATTAACACTTTATTGTTCTTCCATGCTGAGAACGATTGATGATTCTGCACCCGTAAGAAAGGGTCTTGATTATGACAGATCTGAATCCGTTACGAATATAGTTGTAAATTTCAATTGGAATTTAGATATTATAACGTTGACCTTGTCAGGTGTGAATATGGAGGGTACTCAGGCGGTAAATCTGTTTATTGAATATGATGATGAAATATTAGAGTTTGATTCCTCGGCAAAAAAGAAAGATGTTACTGGTATATTCTGTTGTGATAAAATTGAAGATGGCCTTATAGGTGTAGGCTTTGCATGTGTTGATCAGTGTCCTTCTGATTCAGACCTTTTTTACATTAATTTCAAAGTTCTTACAGATGAAACGAGTGAGATTCAAATAAATATTGCAACATGGATCGGTTGTGATGCCCCGGATGATATTACAGTTAGTGTTGCGGCATGTACTCATCTTGAATATGAGTTGCGTAATGCAGTCGAAGCCACCGATCATGACAATGGTTATACAGGGGATAAATATTGCTGTAATTGCGGAAAATTGCTCGAAAAGGGTCAAAACATTCCGTTTTTAGGTTTGTCTGAGGGGAATTTTAAGTATAGATATGATGAATCGGTCGGTGGAGCGGTAATTACAGGCTTTTCTGCAAATGCTAATGTATCTAAATATGTTGTACCGTCAACTCTCGGAGGATATGAAGTTGTAGGAGTGGCTAAGGGTGCGTTTATGGATAATGAGATATCTGAAGTCGCTTTTCCGAATACAATCAGATTCATAGAATATCCTGCTTTTGGTTATTATTCGTATACCGGAGAACTGATAGTTTTTGATTCTTTTGTCCTTTACGGTTGTGATTCAAGTGCTGTCAATGAATATGCTGAAGAATACGGAATTATGTTTGTTGAGGACTGTTTTGGTGCAGAATCCGGTTATGTAATCAAACCCGGAACTGATGTCAGATGTTATGAAAATGGTGTTTACATAATGCTTAATCATGCTAATCTTGTCGAGTATTTAAAAAAGGATTATATCGGTAATGAAAAAGCAGATGTTATCAATCCTTATGGATTTGAATTATCTGAATATCATTCAGTATATACGGGTTGCAGAGTAAACATCGAGGATTGCGGATATAATTTCTTTGTTGCAGTAATTGGCGATGCTGACGGTAACGGAAAAATATCGGCTGCCGACGCACGAATAGTATTGAGAGCTTCTGCCGGACTTGAGCATTTGTCGGATGCATATTTTGTTGCGGCAGATGTTGATCGCAGTGATTTTATAACGGCTTCGGATGCACGATGGATACTTCGCAAATCTGCCGGACTGGAATATTAAAAAAAGATTATCCCCGAAAAATTCGGGGATTTGCTTTACTGTTTTTTATGTAATCTTGCAAAAAGAATGAAAAAGACTATCAGCGTTATTATCAGCAATATAATTCCCGGGACGAGCTTTGCCTTTATCATCACAAGTCCGCTTAAGGAGAACATTATGCCTGACAGGGTAAAAAGCAAGAGAACTTTGCTTGTGTATTTTTTTATGTTGAAATTTTGTGCAAAGTGGTGGCTCGTTATTGTCGTGTCACGTTTTGCCGTACCTATCATCAGCCCCGCAAGTATCATAAGGGCTGCAGGCAGCATCAGGGCAATGTAAATAAGTGTATCCATTTTATATCTCCTCTTTCTGCTTGTTCATCTTTATTAAGATCGCCGTTGCAACAAACATTATTATCGGGAAAAGAGTACCTGCAAACAGACCTGTTTTGAGATCATTACCGAAGTGATCGGAGATGTTGCCGATAATGAAAGGCCCTGAGGAACAACCGAAATCGCCTGCAAGTGCAAAAAATGCAAACAGAGCAGTTGACGGGTTTTTCCATTTCTTTGCGGCTATTGAATATGTTCCCGGCCACATGATGCCGACTGCATAACCGCAGACAGCACAGCCTATTAAAGACACTGCAGGGACATGGGATAATGAGATCATAAGATAGCCGACAATGCCAAGTCCTGCACAGAACAGAATATATTTTTCAAGATTGAGCTTGTTGCTGAGTTTTGAATATGCAACTCTTGAGATTCCCATCAGTACGGCAAAACCGCAGGGACCGAGAATGTCGCCCAATGTTTTTGATATTCCCAGTGTTTCTTCCGTAAAAGCCGAAGCCCATTGGGCTATTGATAATTCTGATGCACCTGCACAAAGCATCATTATAAGCAATATGTAAAAGAATTTATTTTTGAATAATTCAGAAATTTTCTGCCCGTTTTTGTCCGGCTCGGATTTGTATGAAATTGGTACAATTGAGAAATACACTGCGTTAAAAATGGGGATGGCAGCCCATATAAAAGCCATTATACGCCAATTTTCAATTCCGAATATGCTGAAAAATAAAGTTGAAAAAAGCACGGTCGCAACTTGTCCCCAACAGTAGAAGGAGTGCAGCAGGCTCATGTTTGCTTCTTTGTTTTCGGTGGGGCATGACTCAATTATAGGGCTTGCAAGCACCTCAATAAGTCCGCCTCCCACAGCGTACATGGTTATTGAGATGATTATTCCGGCATAGCGGTTGCCGAGGATATAAGGAAGTGTGCCCAGACCCATAAAACCTGCGGCAGAGGTGATGTGAGCAAAAACTATGCACCTGCGGATCCCTATTTTATCAGCGTATTTAGTTGATAAAAGATCAACTGCAAGCTGTACGAGGAAGTTATAGGTTGAAATAAAAGCCAGCTCGCTTAATGTTATACCCCACTCTTTCTGAAATGTAATATAGAGAAGAGGTGCAAAGTTGTTTACAATTGCCTGGGTTATAAAACTGATGTATCCGGCAGTAATTGTATGTTTGTAGTTTGTTCTGATGTTCATTGATTTCATTTTTTTATTTTATATTTTTGAGTGCATCATCGAATTGGCTTCTGAACGAAGCGGAACGCTTCATTTTGCCTTCTTTTCCTGCACAGTATTTGTCGGTTAATGTTACTATTAAACCCTCTTTATACTTCGGCGGTGTGGGGGTCAGCGGCCACATGTGACGGAGAATAATATCCTCCTCCATAGGTGTAAGCGTAAAAAGCTTTTTTGCATTTTTCAGTGCAAACCCCGGGTGTCGGTAGCCGTGCAGACGATGTGTTCCGTCACCTGCAACGTGCCAGTCGTAATAAAAAAGGTCGTGAAGCATTGCAGCTCTTGCTGCAGAAACATAGTTTAAGTTCTGTTCTTTTGCCGTCAGATAGCTTATGTATGCAACGCTCATTATATGCTGTTTTCGTGTAATGTTTGCGTGCTGGATGTAATTTTCCATACTCTGAAATTCGGGTGTGTCGAAAATGTCACCCACTATTTCAAAAAATTCGGGGGAATTTTCACGGGTCAGAGCAAAAGAGAACACATACGCAGCAAAACGTTTATTTCTATCCAATAACACTGTGACATTTCTCCATTCTGAATCTATTATATAATAACATATACAATTGCTGTTTGCAATCGTTGACAAACAGTTTTTTATGTGGTAAAATATTTTTGCTGAGTGAGTCGGGCAATTGCGTATATAAATACGAGGAAAGTCCGGGCTTCGCAGAGCAGGATAACGGCTAACGGCCGCCGAGGG
>CAZTFS010000073.1:0-11601 GCA_964613045.1 uncultured Eubacteriales bacterium | reverse complement strand
TAAGAGCGAAGGTCATACAGCCTCCCGCATCTCCCAGCCCGTAGCCGATTTTATGCCTGAGAGTAAGTGATGATTCGTTTTTTGAAGCTTTTGTTTCTGTCATATTTTCATCCTCATCGTAAAATTTTGTTGTTTTCATTGTAACATAAACATGCAAACATTTCAACAATTTTGCAAATAACCGCATATAAACTGCCTGATCAAACGGGTTGAGGTCAGTAGAGGATACAAGTTGAAAGTTGAATTCAATATTGACTTTGAGCAGTTTATGGTGGGTGTTGATAAGGTGGCGTAAGAAATATTAATGGCAGAGAGCGAAAAACTCTCTGCCAAATTTTCTTTTTGCAGACTATAATCAGGTTGAGATATGCTGTAGAAAATTCAATTATTCGGTTATTTTCTTTTATTGTTACAACTGTTATAATGAATTTAAACTTAAAGAACGGAGGAAAAGTAATGAACATTAAGAAAGTTGGCGAACAGATTGCTGTTTTACGAAAAGTAAAAGGACTTACTCAAAGTGAATTAGGAGAACGAATCGGTGTATCATTTCAAGCTGTAAGCAAATGGGAACGTGGAGAAACATTGCCTGATATTGCTTTGCTACCTGATTTGGCGAAGATTCTTGAAACAACTGTTGATTTTATTTTGCTTGGAAGTGAAAAGGTTATAGAATATAAAGGGAAATTTGCTGTCACAGACATGAAAAAAGGGTTAAACTGTTTGAAAAATGTCGGTGAATATTTAGGAGCAGAAAATATTATTTATCGTGCGGCAATCAAGGGTATCAACACTGACTTAAACACAGATATTGAAGAAGCCTTTACCAACGACTATGTATTTGAGGCTTTTTTAGCAGAGGCTATAATTCAAAATTTAATTTTAGGATTATATGTTGATATTAGTGATGTGAAAAATAATTTCAAACACGAGCATTTTAAAAATATTGTTGTTGATTACTGTAACAGATACGGAATTAAGTAACGAAAAACTCCGAGGTATCAAATCCTCGGAGTTGCTTTTATTGCTTGAAAGCGGGCAAAAAAATAATTACTCAGTGTGCTGTGGTGGAGACGGAGAGGATCGAACTCTTGACCTCTTGAATGCCATTCAAGCGCTCTCCCAGCTGAGCTACGCCCCCATGTCTTGAAGTAATAAGTAAGAGTGAATAGTGAATAAGTGGGCACACTGAGTAATTTGTTTATTAAGTTTTTTGCGGGTGCATTTCAGTCGGATCTGTATGCCCCTAAACCTATTTAATTATATAAATTTTGTGTTGATTTGTCAAGTATTATTTAAAAGATTTTATTGCTGCAAATACTGTTGCCCGGTTTAATTTATATTAAAAATTAAATAACATTTTTTTAACATTTATTCAACATTTCAATCAAATTCAGTGAATTAAATCATATTTTTTATAAATTCGTGTTATATTTATATGAATTTTATGTAAACATTATATAAAGTTTTATATGTTTCTGTTGACAATTACAGCTTTTTTCTTTTTAATAAATATAAACTTTATTATGGGGGAAAAGAAAAATGAAGTTCAAAGATTTTAATAAAAAAATCATAACTGATAATGTTAAATACTCCGTTGATAAGATCACGGAAATAATCAAAACTATCGGTCCGAGAGAGTCCGGCAGTGAAGCTTGTTTCAAAGCTCAGGAACTGCTTCGTAAGGATCTCGAAAAGTATTGCGACGAAACGCATTACGAAGAGTATAAAATGGCACCGAAGGCGTTTATTCACTTCACAAAAACTGTCGGTGCATCCGTTATCGGTGCTATCTCCGTCGGCAGTGTTCTTAAATACGCAAAAGGCGGCAAGCTCATTAAAAATAAAGCCGTTCCCCATGCAATAATTGCAGGTACGACATTTGCAGGACTGTCCGTTACGGCTCTTGAATTTTTGTTATATAAAGAATTCTGCGATGTCTTTTATAAAAAGATCACCGGCAGAAATCTTATCGCCACAAGAAAGGCAACTGAAGAGACCAAGAAACGAATCGTCATCAACGGACATATTGATTCCGCTTACGAATGGAGACACACTTACTACGGCAAAGGCAAGGGCATGACTCCCATAATGGCAGGCTCTATCGTTTCAGGTATTGCCACAGCCGTCATATCGGCACTTTCCACTGTTTTTGAGATAACAGGCAACAAATCTGCCTTTGCAAAATTCCTTACCGATAAGGGCTTCCTGTTCCATTTCTTCACAATAATCAACATGATAACACTTTATCTCTTTGTTGACTTCAAAAATGTTGTCCCCGGTGCCAACGATAATCTCACAGGTACTCTTGCCGCTGTTTCTGCTCTTAAAATGCTTGATGAAGCAGGCATTAAGTTCAAGAATACCGAGGTTGTTGCGATGATAACAGACGGCGAGGAAGCAGGTCTCCGAGGTGCAAAGCAGTTTGCGAAGGATCACTATGACGATTATGTCAACAGCGGTGTTGAAACTTCCGTTCTCTGCGTTGATACGCTGACTGACCTTGATTATCTTAATGTTTACAACAGAGATATGACGGGAACGGTCAGACACGATCAGAAGTTCTGTCAGCTTGTTATGGATGCGGCAAAAGAAGCAGGTCACGACTCACTTAAATTTGCAAACGTATTCTTCGGTTCGTCTGATGCTGCGGCATTCACACAGAAAGGTATCTCGGCAACATGTCTTGCCGCTATGGATCCCGGCCCTGCCGATTATTACCACAACAGAAAGGATTCCTACGACAGACTTGTGCCCAAAGCAATCGAAACAGGTTACGATATTATAATGTCAGCGATCCTTAAATTTGCAGACGAAGATTAAAAAAGCACAAAAAATCAGTTTCTTTCAAAAAAAACAAACCGAGTTTTCTGAACTCGGTTTATTTCTTTATAGGAAACTGCGTTTCCATAAAACAAAAAAATTATATGTCCCGCCGATTTGCCCTACGGGCACGGCGATGGACAAATCAAAAACGGTCGCCCTATGCGTACGGCGACCGTTTTCTTATTTTACTTAACCGCTACCCTTGATTTTAATTTAACGGAATATTCCGTTGTTGAAATTCGAGGTCGTTTCAAGGAATGTTGAATAGTTATTATTAACAATCTGTGTTGTTCCGCAGTAAACACTTTCAAATGTTACTGTGTTGAACGATGTAGCAGACTGAGTTGAATAAACCTTACTTGTAACGTTATTTGAAGCATAATTGATATTCTTGAATGTAATATTGCTCATTGTTACGCCGTAAGGAAGACCTTCAACTACGTAACAGCTTATTGCTGCCGAATCGTTACGGTAAATATTGATATTTTCAAATGTAACATTTGAAATTGTATTTGCACGCTGACTGCACTCTGCAACCATGATACCGATAGCTGCGATCTCATATTGAGCCCAAGTTGCATCGTGGCAAACTACTGTACAATCCTTGAAAGTAACATCGCTGATGGGAAGATTTGCTTCACCGACAATACCAAAGGCTCTTGCCTTACCTGCCCATGCAACACAGTTTGTAATTTCAACATTTGTTGTGTAGCAAGATGATGCATCTTCACCGCCGAGAGTCTTAACTGCGAACAGGTCGTCACCGGAACGTGCGAAGCAGTTATCAATTTTAACATTCTGTGAGTTACAGATGTCAAAAGCATCAGAATTAAGACGGTAACCGAAGACATCAACATCATTGATCGTAACGCCGTTTATTCTGTATGTCTGGATTGCCCATTCAGCAGGGTTGATAAGCTTGATACCGCTGAGTTCAACATTACTGCCCCAAGAAAGAACTATACCCTTTCTTTCTGCCTTGTCAAGAGCTGTAAAGTCGATAGCACCGTAGCCCATGATCTTAAAATTATTGACACCTGAGCCGCCGATAAGCGGATGTCTTGCAAGTCCGCCGATACCTGCGTTGCCGCCGCCGTCTTCTGTATACGAATCTGCGGCACTGCTGATATTCTGCTTGTTTGTAGCTGTAACATAAGTACCCTGTTTAAGATAAACAACTACATTATCGGTCAGACCGGCTGCAGTAAGATCAGTGTAATAAGCACCAAAGTCAGTATAATAATCAAGATAGCCTTCATAAGCGAGAACTGTATAGCCTGCGGCTTCAAGTTCAGCTATCTTTGCGTCGTCATCAACCTTTTCACGGACAAAGAGAGTATATGCATATTCCTGACTCTCACTGTTAAGAAGGAATGTGTAAATTCCGTAGCCGGAAAGCTTTGCAGTCATAACACCGCCGGAAACGGTTGCTGTACGCTTCTCATTATTAACGATATAAACTGCATCTTTTATGGTAAGATCAGCAGAATTAAGAGCGATCTCAAATTCAACTTCATCCATATCCTCGGTAATATAAATTTCAGAGAATGAATGAAGAGCACCCTTACCTGTTGCACCGATGTAAACGGTTGCGGCATATACGGGAACAGACTTGGAATCAACACTTGCTGTATAATAGGGTGAGATAACAAGACCGTTAACATCTTCATAGCCCTGACATGCGGTGTACTCATCAGAATTATTTGCATCTGCTCTTGCAGTAAGCGTTGCCGCTGAAATGTTGTTGGCAGCAAGCGTCTTTACTGCTTCGGAAGGATACTGAAGGTATGTATACTCGAGAGTAACCTTTTCGGGCTCTGTTGTTGTTTCGTCTTCACCCTCGGTAGTCGTCTCATCTTCAGTTGTTGTTTCGTCACTCTCTGTAGTTGTTTCATCACTTTCTTCTGTAGTGGTTTCTTCAATTACTGTGCCGGTGGTTGTTTCTTCCGGATCAACCTCAGGTACAGTGGAATTAAGACCGAACATAGAAGAGAAAATAACTGATAAAGCTAAAAAGAACGCTTTCAGAAAATTAAGTATTTGTTCCGCCATATTGTATTCAACTCCAATACATTTTGTTTCAATGAACTCCGAAACACTCAGGATCTTTACTCCTGCAAATGATTCGAGGACATTATAACATAAATATACAGAAATTTCAAGATTCATACAAACATAATATTCAACATATTAAATTTTTTTATTGAATAATACAACTGTATAATGATGATTCATAATTCCGAATACAATGTGAGAACAAAAAAATGCAGTCCGAAAGGAAGGCGAATCAGGATTTTTCGAGCAGAAATTAAAAAATCATATCGTAGGGGCAGCCATTGGCTGTCCGATTTGACAAGGGCAAATAACGGTGACAACGGAACCGTTGCAAATGAATTCAAATGCCTGTCGGCATTTGTGCTTCGCACACGGACTGATTTCAGTAACAAGTAATAGTGAAGAGGTAATAATTTCGGAAAGGGCTCTGCCCTTTAACCCATTATACAGAGCGAAGTGAAACAAGTCCGTCAGGACCTTCCGACACTTTGAACTTTGAACTTTGCACTCATCCCGACAAATTATTGTTTACCCCAGTTTTCTTCTGAGCTCCTGCAAAATGACCTTTTCCCGTCTTGACACCTGCACCTGTGTCATTCCCAGTTTTTCAGCGGTTACAGACTGGGTAAGTCCTGCAAAATAACGGAACTCAACGATTTTTTTATCCCGTTCCTCCAGATTTTCAACGGCGGCTTTAAGTGCGATGGCATCTCCCATTTCCTCTGTCGGATCGCCTATTGTCACATCAACCTCGGCACAGCTTTCACTGTCATCGTCGATCGTCAGAGACAAAACAGGAAGCATAGCACACATGAGCTGAGACGTTTCGGCTACGGGCATTTCCGCTTTTTCGGCAATTTCACTTACCGTCGGCTCTCTGCCAAGCTCTTTCCCCAGAGAATCCCGAAGCTCCATGAGCTTCCGTGCCTTTTCCTTGTCGCTTCTTCCGACTTTCACTGCACCGCCGTCACGGAAAATGCGTTTTATCTCACCTATTATGGCAGGAACGGCATAAGTCGAGAACATAAAGCCTCTCGTTTCATCAAAGCCCTGTGCCGCTTTCAGAAGCCCTATACAGCCCGACTGGACAAGATCGTCAAACTCAACTCCTCTTCCTCTGAAACGGTTTGCACAGGCATAGACCAGTCCCATATTATTTTCAACAAGTTCGTTTCTCTTTGCTAAGTCACGATTCATCGGCACACTTTCCCCGAATCCTTTTATAGATTGTAACCGTTGTGCCTTTGCCCTCTTTTGAAGAGACTCTCAGCTTATCGGAAAAACACTCCATTACAGAAAATCCGAGTCCGCTGCGGTCATCTCCGCCTGTGGTAAACATCGGTTCTCTTGCCTTTGCAACATCGGGTATTCCCACGCCCGAGTCACGTATCTTTATTATCATAAGCTGATCTTCGCAAAGTCTTGCGGTTATGTATATCTTTCCCGTCTTATTTCTGTAGGCATGTACGATACAGTTTGTCACAGCCTCGCTGACGGCTGTTTTTATGTCAGTCAGCTCCTCAACTGTGGGATCAAGCTGAGAAGCAAATGAGGCAACCGCAACTCTCAGATAGCTTTCGTTAACACTTTTTCCATCGGCAGTTATTTTTATTTCATTTAAGACTTTCATTTTCTCATTCCTCTTCAAAAGTAATTATTTTGCCCAGACCCGACATTTTCATTATTTTTGCAACGTTTTCGGGCATTGAACACACCGTTACCCGACAACCGTACACGGATGCGATCTTATATCTGCCCATAACAAGTCCGACTCCCGATGAATCCATAAAATGAACATCACTAAAGTCGAGTCTGAGCTCTTTCGGCATATATTTCTGCATCTGAGAATCGACAGCTTCACGGATGGAAGCCGATGTATGATGATCTATATCTCCGCTCAGATATACAGTCAAGGTGTTTTTTTCAGTCCTGAATAAGACCTGCATTAAAATTCCCTCCAATAAAAGAAAAACAGTCTGTATATATAATACAGACTGCCGTTTGAATATTTTGTCGCAATATAAATGTTGTAAAATTATTATTTACAGATCGTAAACATAAGAATATGAGGTTCTTGCTTCGGTGGGCTCATATTCATCGAGAACAAGAGTTATATTTGTTTTTGTTCCGTTACGGTTAACGGTAAGAGTTATCTTTTCACCGCTTCTGAATTCGGTTAATATTGTTTTAAGCTCAGATACGGATGTGACCGTATTTCCGTCAGCTCCGATGATGATATCTCCCGTCTGAAGACCGTATTTTTCGGCGGCACTGCCCGCACCTATCGCAACTATCTTGGCACCGCCGATACTTCTTGAGCTCTGGAAAAAGCCGTAATTAGCTACTTCCCTGTCGCATACGGATACACCGATAAGGGGCTTTCCGGAAACATAGCCTTTATTTATGATCTCATCTATCATGCTTCTCACATCATCAATGGGAATACAGAAGCTCAGTCCCTCAATTGATGCTGAGGCATATTTTGCAGAGGCTATACCTACCACATAACCGTGTTCGTCAAACACAGGACCGCCTGAGTTACCGCTGTTGACAGCCGCATTGGTCTGGAACATGTTTATTGTAAGTCCTTCATCGGTTTCGATAAGACGGTTGAGTGCACTGACAACACCGTCTGTAAGCGTAAAGGTCAGATCTCCCAAAGGGTTGCCGATAACATATACCTTATCGCCGACGGAAAGATCTGAGGAATTGCCGTAAACAAGGCTCTGTATCTTGCCCTTGGGTTCGATTTTTATGACAGCAATGTCATTGGATTCCTCGTATCCGACGATTTTAGCCGTATACTGCGAATCATCATAAAGTGTGACATAGCACTTATCAGCACCGTCAACAACATGAAAATTTGTAACGATGTAACCCTCTTCACTGATAATAAAGCCTGTACCGTAGCCCACGCTGTACGAATTGCGAACCTCGATACTGACCACCGAATCAACATTATTAGAATATATTTCTTTTGCGGAATAAACAATATTTTCAGATGGCTTATCCTCAGAAGAGGTATATGTGCCCGATTGTATAACATCTTCACCGTCATTATTATCGGTGTTTTCGTTCACAGCGGCTTCGGTTTCAGTTGTTGTCTCACTGTTTTCAGCGGTCGTTTCGCCGTTTTTTACGGTTGTTTCAGAACTGCTCTGAGAAGATACAACTGTCGGCTCAGTTTCGTCTTCACTGTTGCCGCTTCGCATAATAAGCCCCGTCAGAACACCGCCGACAATACCGCCGATAAGTGCACAGATAAGACACATTATAATTATGTGCTTTTTTATATCGGGCTTTTTTTCACGGCTGACCACGGGAACATCAGTTCTTTCAGGCTCCGAAACAGGAGGCTGTGTATATTCAGGCTTCGCTTCAGCCATGTATGAAATCTCATCCGTGATGCTGTTATCAGCTTCCACGGTATCGGTATTATTAAAATTATTATATTCGTCCACAATATCACCTTATTTTTTGAAGGCTGTATTTTTCTGACACCTGATGCACGGGTTTTCTGAGCTTTTTCGCATTTTCACTGCTTACAAAAGGCAAACGGTAAGAATTCTTTTCAATGCTGTTGCCCGTAAGCAGTTCGTACCACAATGCTCCGCAAACAAAATCGCCCATTCTGTTGCTTCGCATACCGTCAGCAGTAAGCTCCAGCTCGTGATATTGTTTTCTTACAAGACTCCATACTTCCCCCACGGGAAATACAATATTCAGCGGAGTATTTTCTGCAACAGCTATACAGCAGGAACGTATCATTTCAGCCATACGATCGGTGTCATTATTATAAAATTCAAAAGCTTCGGCACTGCATTTCTCTGAAAATGCCCAGGGCTCAATAAGAACAATATTTGCACGGGGACATTTTTCAGCAAAAATATCGCAAATTTCTTTTATATAAGGAAAATACGAATCCTTAATACCTGCTTTTGCTATACTCTGATTTATGGTGATGTAATCCCACGAAAACATGGATATAACATCGGTAAAACTGCAATTTTCCTCAGTATTGATACGAACACTGCCGTCGGCACAGTAATTCAACGTATAAACACGCTCATCATTTTTCAATGCGTCTGCGTGCTTCTCCAGATCGGCATTATCCAAGCTCATTACTCCGCATGTGATACTCACGGAATCACATTTTGCGATTTTTGCAAGACATCTCTGAGCCGAAACAGCACAGATATCTCCTATTGACAGTATTCTTATCTGATTCAAATCATCACCTACCGGA
Source organism: uncultured Eubacteriales bacterium (assembly GCA_964613045.1). GTDB lineage: Bacteria > Bacillota > Clostridia > Oscillospirales > Acutalibacteraceae > UBA1081. The sequence goes on along the minus strand of CAZTFS010000073.1, from coordinate 2,474 downwards.
TATCAGCAAAGACGGTACATGGCAGAGGCGTTCTCCTTGGTAGCATATTCGTTGATCTCAAGCACGCAGACTTTTGTAACATTACTGCCTACCCTGATCTCAATTATATCGCCCACTTTTACATCATAGGACGCTCTTGCCGTCTTGCCGTTAACATCAATATGCTTTGCATCGCAAAGCTCGTTTGCTACGGTTCTGCGTTTCACAAGCCGTGAAACCTTTAAATATTTATCAAGTCTCATAACATAAGAACCTTTCTGTAAACATTATCCTCAATTTTGTTGAAATAATATTGAATTGAATAAAGAAAAAAGCGGAAAGAACGACTTAGCTCCTTCCGCATTTTAAAAGCATTTGCCTAAAATTATTTTGCAACAGCGTCTTTGAGAGCCTTGCCTGCCTTGAAAGCGGGAACCTTTGTAGCAGCAACTGTCATGGACTCACCTGTTCTGGGGTTACGGCAAACTTTCTCGGAACGCTCACGAACCTCAAATGTACCGAAGCCTACGAGCTGTACATTCTCACCGTTTGCGAGTGCTTCAGAAACTGCAGCAACAACTGCATTAACTGCTGCCTCAGCATCTTTCTTGGAAAGATTGCTCTTCTCAGCAACTGCAGCAACGAGTTCTGTCTTCTTCATTGATCTTTTCCTCCTTTTTATACTTTCTTCCAAATTTATTTTAATACAATATTTGGTTGCTTAGTGTGAAGCTTCACTTCCGCCATTCTCAAATGCTTCAAAATCCTTAAGGAATTTATCAGCAATCTTTGTAATAGCATCTTCGGGATCTATCTTATTCTTTCTTGCAAGAGCTACTGTTGCAAAAAGAAGCTTACCGATATTCTCTTCACTGACATTTTCTTTAAGAGCATCAGCCTTTTCAATGACATTTTCGAATGAGTCATCAACATCCGCACCGACCTTGGCTGCCTTTGACTGCAGCTTTTCACTACGCATCAGTGCAGGTAATTCTCTGGGAACGGATTCCATAGCCTCAGTTGTGGATTTCTGATGCTTGGTGCTTCTTTTTATGGCATCCCAGTTTGTAAGCACGTCATCAGTACCGTCAACCTGAACATTTGAAAAAACATGAGGATGACGTATTATCAGTTTTTTACAGATACCGTCCGCAACATCATCAAAATTGAAGACTCCCTTTTCCTCCTCCATGGCGGCATGGAACACCACCTGCAGAAGAACGTCACCCAGCTCCTCCTTGAGAAGCTCGCTGTCCTGTTTGTTGATAGCTTCAACGACCTCGTAAGTTTCTTCGATGAAATTCTTTTTGATCGATTCGTGATCCTGCTCAGCATCCCAGGGACAACCGCCCGGAGCTCTGAGTATTTTCATAATATCAATCAAATCTTCTATATTATACTTGTCTTTAAGCGTATAGTCAACACTCATTTTGCATTTCATCTCATTTTCTCTGAATAGGTCTATATTATATATTAACCGATTAGATTGTATTTTTCAAGTATTTTACAAATTTTTTCTCCTTTCGGCAGCATTTTTATGTCCTCACGGACTATTGACCTTGTAAGAAGCAATGCGAGAACATACACAACAACTGCCGCAACAATGCCAATAACTGCCGAAACAGTAGCTGTATCAATACGGGAATTGACTTCAAATACAGGCATAAAATGCTTGCTCAGTCCCGTTACAGCCCATGCACCGACTGCACAAAGTCCTGCACAAAACAGGGGTTTGAAAAATACAGATTTAAAGTTTACTCTTACATCTGTGACTTTCATAAGTGATGTAAGGTTTACGCTGACAGTGATCAGATAGAAACAGAATGTACCGATAATTGCACCCTTGATATTGATTCCGGGAATACCCACAAGCAGGAAATTTACAATAACCTTCACAACAGCGGCAACGGAGACGGATTTCATCGGTATATCGGGTCTTCCAACAGCCTGCAGCATGTTAATAAGAGGCTGTGCCACTGCCATTATAAACGTAAAGCTTCCGTAAAGTGCCATAACGGAGGCGGAAATGGAAATACTGCTTGATGAACCGTAAACGAGATGAAGTATATCCTCTGCCAATATTGCCATACCCATTCCGATCGGCAGTGAGATAAGCATTGCCACACGGATAACGGATTCCACAGATGTTTTTACAGTAAGCTTGTTTTTAAGCGTCCATGCCTCGGAAAGAACGGGAATTGCACTCAGACCGAGAGTAGTTGTTATTGTCGGAACAAGATTTCTGAAATCAAGTGCAATTTCGTATGCACCGTAAAGGTAATCCTTGAGCTGAGTATTGTCAAGATTGCCTGCAAGAGACAATGCAGTCTGATATAAATTCTCAAAAATTGAACGGTCAGTATTGATAGCTCCGATAAGTCTGTTCTGAATGGAAACGGAATCAATAAGATTTGTAATATTCATAACAAGGGTGCTTACAACAACGGGAACAGCTATTTTGGCAAGCATTTTTGCGATTTCCTTGCCTGACTTCG
>CAZTFS010000072.1:10262-11751 GCA_964613045.1 uncultured Eubacteriales bacterium | reverse complement strand
TGGACAAGACTCAAAAACGTTGGTCTTTTATTGTGAATGTTTTGTATCTTCTTCTTTTTGTAGCGGCGTTTTATCTGTTTATGAAGTATGCCCTGTGGATGTTCCTTCCGTTTATTATTGCGTTTTTGGTTGCCGCACTATTGCAGAAGCCTCTGAAGGCAATCACAAAAAACAAAAAGATGCCCAAAGGCGTGACAGGTGTTTTTCTTTCGCTTGCAGTTTTTTCGATAATAATCGGAATTTTCGCTTTCGGCGGGGCAAGAATAGTCATTGCCGTTAAAGACCTTGTAACATATTTTACCGACAGATGCACAAGTCTTGCCGAATTTTTCGAGGTTCTGAAAAGTGCGTATCTGGAGCTTGATATAGCAAAGATGATTCCTCCTGAGTTTAACGATTACGTTACAAACGGAATTGACTCTCTGCGTGATTATTTTCTTAACGGTGATTTCCTTATTACGATCAAGGAGAATATATCGTCTCTGATATCGCCCTTAGGCAGTGTTATATCCACGGTACCGTCTTTCCTTGCAGGTTTTCTTGTATGTATTGTTGCCACATGCTTTATGACCTCTTCTTTTGATGATATAAAAGCTTTTATTTACAGGCAGTTTAAAGACGGGAAAAAAGTCAGTTATGTTAAAAATATACTTGTTTCATCTGTCGGCAAGATGGTCAAGGCTTATACGCTTATTATTCTGATAACAACAACCGAGCTTTTTATCGGTTTTTCCGTTCTTAAGCTTATCGGTGTCAATGACGGCTCCCATAATCTTATTATCAGTTTCCTTATTGCCATTATTGATATTGTACCCGTGCTCGGTACCGGTACCATTCTTATTCCCTGGTGCATTTATTCATTTGTAACGGGCAATATCGGAATGGGAATCGGTCTTCTTGTAATATATGCTGCCGTAACGGTCATCAGACAGATTATTGAGCCGAAGCTTGTTGCCGGTCAGGTCGGTATATCACCTGTTGCCACAATTATTGCAATGTATGTGGGTATCAAGGTCTTCGGAGCGATAGGAATATTTATCTTGCCGTTTATCGTTATAATTGTAAAGCTTCTTAACGACGAAGGTATAATTCATGTCTTTAATTCAAATCCGAAAGATATGAAGCACGCTTTTGCAGGGAAAACTGATGAAAATTCAGATGAAGCAGAAAAAGATGAGACGGAATAATATCCGTCTTCTTTTAGTGGGATAAGTCGGTATATTTCAAATGTAATTGTTTGAGAGTGAGGTTTTCAAATGTCTCTTGTCAGAATGACTGAAGTTCTTGAATGGGCAGAAAATAATAATTGTGCCGCAGGTGCTTTCAGTGTCGGTAATATGGAAATGGTGCTCGGGGCTGTCAAAGCGGCAGAAGAAACGGGAACACCGATTATTTTGCAGATAGCCGAAAAACGCATGAAGCAGTCTCCCATGCATCTTATGGCACCAATGATGGTGTCTGCCGCCAAGAATGCATCGGTACCCATTGC
>CAZTFS010000072.1:0-10162 GCA_964613045.1 uncultured Eubacteriales bacterium | reverse complement strand
ATGTTGACTGTCTTGCCGTTGCCATAGGTAATGCTCACGGTAATTATCCTGTTCTTCCGGAGCTGTGTTTTGATGTTCTTGAGGAAATATATAAAAAGGTGAAAACTCCGCTTGTGCTTCACGGCGGTACGGGGATCACCGATGAGATGTTCAGAAAAGCAATTTCTTTGGGCATCAGAAAAATCAATATTGCAACTGCAAGCTTTGATGCACTTGCAAATGAAGCAAAAAAATATACTGCTGCTGTTGAAAAACCCGATTATTTCACATTGTCCCCTGATATGGCTGAGGCAGTATATGAAAATGTAAAAAAACATATTAAAATATTTTTGAACAAGTGAGTTTTTTTATGGATAAAACAATTTTTGATAAAACTACAGCTAAGCCTGTAAAATTCAATAACGGAAAGTTAAGAATACTTCATATAACCGATACACATCTTGGCGATGATAATATTGACATGTCCCTTTGCCTTATTGAGCAGGCTCTTGATGATGAAAAACCTGATATTGCGGTAATGACGGGTGATAATGTTTCAGCCGACGGTGACAGGGACGGAATTCTTAAGCGTACAAGAAGGCTTATGAATGTTTTTGAAAAACGCGGCATACCTCTTGCCGCCGCATTCGGTAATCACGATTCGGAATCCGGTCTTGTTACAAGGCAGGAGCTGATGTCTGTATATAATGAATTTGCCTGTTCACATTCTGTTGATGAAGGTGACATTACGGAAGGTTGCGGCACTTATAATGTGCCCGTTCTTGCTTCTGACGGTGATGAGGTCAGATTTAATCTTTGGATCTTTGATTCGGGTGACTATGATGATGAGGGCAGATACGCCAATGTCACCGAAGAAAAAATTGAATGGTATAAAGAGAAAAGCTGTGAATATGAGAGAATGTACGGCAAAAAAATATACTCGCTTGCTTTTCAGCATATAATTGTGCCCGAAGTCTATGATGCACTCAAAAAAGTAAAGCACGGTACACCCTATACATATAAAGGAATTTATGACCATGAAGATTATTACAGATTTGATCCTCAAGGTGTGAATTTCGGACTTTTTCATGAGCCGCCCTGCTGCGGTGCAATAAATCACGGTCAGTTTGATGCATTGGTTGAAAGAGGCGACTGCCTTGCAATCTTTACGGGGCATGACCATACCAACGCTTTTGGCGTTAAACATAAAGGTGTTGATATCGTAAATTCATTGAGTACACGTTATCAGGATGATTGCTTTTCAACCCAATACGGCTACAGAGTTATCGAGGTAAGTGAGGACGATACTTCCCGCTATACATCAAGAGTAGTGCGTTGGTATGACAAATATAAGCTTAAAAATATTCCCGAATATAAAAATAAGGAAGAACTGCTTTGTAAGACGGTAAAGTCTGTTGCGGTAAAGAGTCTGAGAGAGAGATTTTTACACGCTTCGGGACATCTTATCGTAAGAATTTTCGGATTCAGAAAAGTAAGATATAAAGATTGACAGAATAATTTCCGAGTGCAGGTTGTGATAAAATGGACAACAATGTTGTATATGAAAACAGAACCAAGCATGTTGAAGCATGGGCAGAGGACTTTCTTAAGCCGATTCCTCATTTACATAAAGAATTAGAGATAATTTATGTTGTAAAAGGTAAGTCGCATCTGATTATAGATAATAATCTGATGTGCATATCCGACGGAGATCTTTTTGTGTGTTTTCCGAATCAGGTGCATAGTTATGAGCGTTCAGACGTGGGGCAATACTATCTTTTTACTATCATTCCCGACAGCTGTTTCGGAGTTAAAGATCTGTTGTATGACAATGTACCCGAAAACAACATTCTGAAGCTTGACAAGAATGATGAGATATTGAAGACATTGTCAGATGCGGTAAATTATCAGGGGCAGTATAAGGAAACCTATCAGGCAGGGCTTATTAATCATGCACTGGCTTTGATTTTGCCCGAACTTTCCTTGACTCCGAGAATAAAAAGCAATGCATCCACACTTCAGAACATAATAAACTACTGTTCTCTCAATTTTACCCGTGAACTGACTCTTGACGACATTGCAAGCGATCTGCATCTTAGTAAGTATCACATATCACATTTGCTCAACAATAAATTGGGAATCAGCTTTACAGGTTATATTAATATGCTTCGTGTTAATTATTCCTGTGATCTCTTGCGTAAAACAAGAAAAAGTATTGCGAGTATTTCAGAGGAAACAGGTTTTGGCTCAATACGGTCATTTAACAGAGTTTTTTCTCAGATAATGAATATGACTCCCTGTGATTACAGAAAAAAAAGAGATTAAAAACACCGAGTTCTGCGGTGTTTTTATTATTTTGTACGGAAATTGACGATACTGCTTTAATATCACACTTGTTAAATTATTTTTTTATTGAAAATCGCAATTTATGACTATAAATTGTGATACATTTGACTTGATTTGAAGGCTTCTCAAAATTTATAATGTAATTAAACAGGTCTGTTGATAATGTTGATTTTAAATCACGTTATAAATGTAAAAATACCATGTATATCGGTAAAAGATGATATTTTGACAAAATTCTGATAACTGAAAAGCTTTTGCTGAAGATGTCTTTGTTTTTGTCATAAAATAAAGCCCTGTTTTTGTCCAATTGTTCAGCCGACAAATAAAGTGAAAATAAAAGTTGCCGATTTAATGAGTCTTATCTCTGCATATACGACTCAATAACAGCAACAGTAAGGAGATAAAAATGAAATACATTGAATTTGATCAGAGTAAAGAATTTGACCTTATCCCATTAGGCAGAGTTGCAATCGACTTTAATCCTACAGATATGAATAAACCTCTGTCAGAAAGCAGTAATTTTAATAAATACGTTGGCGGTTCACCTGCAAATATTGCAGTCGGTATGGCACGCTTAGGAAAAAAAGTCGGTTTTATCGGCAAGGTTTCCGATGATCAGTTCGGTGATTATGTAATCAATTATTTCAAAAATGACGGTATTGATGTAAGCCACATTACCCGTTGCACAAACGGTGAAAACCTGGGACTTACATTTACTGAGATCAAAAGCCCCACAGAAAGCAGTATATTGATGTATCGTGACGGTGTTGCCGACCTTATGCTTCATCCCGACGATGTTGATGAAGAGTATATCTGCCGCACAAAGGCACTTCTCATTTCAGGTACGGCTCTTTGTCAGTCACCCTCAAGAGAAGCCGCACTTAAGGCAATGATGCTTGCAAAGAAAAATAATGTTCCTCTTATCTTTGATATCGACTATCGTTCATATACATGGAAGAACAAGGATGAAATTTCCGTTTATTACTCAATGGTGGCAAGAAATGCAGATATCATTCTCGGCTCTCGTGAGGAATTTGATCTTACGGAAGCTATAACAGGTGTATGTGCTGCAGATGAAGAAAGTGCAAAGCTTTGGTGTTCCTACGGTGCAAAGATAGTTGTAATCAAGCACGGTAAAGACGGTTCAACGGCATACACAAATGACGGCAACAGCTATTCAATCAAGCCTTTCCCCGTGCAGATGCTCAAGGGCTTTGGCGGCGGTGACGGTTATGCTTCATCATTTATCAGAGCCCTCATTGACGGTTGTGAACTTATTGAGGCTCTCGAATATGGTTCAGCTTCAGCATCAATGCTCGTTTCCGCACACAGTTGTTCAGCGGCAATGCCTTCTCTTGAAGCGGTTGAGAAGTTCATTGCAGAGGAAAAGGCTCTCTACGGGGAGATGGTTGCCCGTGCTTAAATTCAATACTGAAGATAAGAGAAAAGGCACAAAGATTCTGATGAAGGGAATTAGTGTTGTTTTGTGTCTTGCTCTGATTGCAGGAATATATGCTTTGAGCGTAAATGCTTACATTGTTAATTCAACAAAAGATAAAATTCTTACAGCAGAAGAAACGGCAGAGCTGAGCGATGTTGACTGTATTCTCATTCTCGGGGCAAGGGTTGACGGTACTTATCTGAGTCACATGCTCGAGGACAGAGTAAAAACAGGAATCAGTCTCTATGAGCTCGGCTCGGCTCCGAAGATACTTATGAGCGGTGATCACGGTCAGGATGATTATGACGAAGTCAACGCAATGAAGGATTATGCAAAGGAACAAGGCGTTCCGTCGGAAGATATTTTCATGGATCATGCAGGTTTTTCAACCTATGAATCTCTGTATCGTGCAAGGGATATTTTCGGCTGTAAGAAAATAATAATCATATCGCAGGAGTATCATCTTCACAGAGCTATTTACATTGCCGGTTATTTAGGTCTTGAAGCATACGGTGTTGACAGTCAGCTGAGACCCTATGCGGCAGATACTAATATTTACAACACGGTAAGAGAATTTCTTGCCAGAAATAAAGATTTTATTTATGTAAGATTTGACCCTAAGCCCACATATCTCGGTGAAGCGATCCCAATAAGCGGTAACGGCGATATTACTAATGATAAAGAAGGTATATAAATGTTTGAAGTACCCGTTCTTAATGAAAATAATGAAAAAGTACTTTGTGAAATGAACGGTAAAAATGCTGATATGCTCATGACGATCAAAGTCAAGTACCTGAAATCAGGGGAGAGCATTTCATTTTGTGAAAAGGAAAACGAAACAGCGGTTTTGCTTGTTGCAGGTGCAGTTACTTTTGAGTGGTGCGGCAAAAAGTCGAGCGGAAAAAGAAAAGACCCGTTTGAAATGAAGCCCTATTGTCTGCATGCTTCAAAAAATACACAGTTTACTGTTACGGCTGACGAGGACAGTGAGGTCGTGATCCAGCAGACAGATAACGAAAATGAGTTTGAAGCTGTTTTTTATAATCCCGATAACTGTCTTTATCAGGAATTCGGCAAAGGGCAGTGGGACGGTGCAGGACACAGGGTCGTTTCAACAATGTTTGATCCCGATAATGCCCCCTATTCTAATATGGTTCTTGGTGAGGTTTTCAATAAGCCGGGCAGATGGTCAAGCTATCCTCCTCATCATCATCCTCAGCCCGAAGTGTATTATTACAGATTTGACAAGCCTCAGGGGTTCGGTGCTTGTTTCAATGCGGATGAGGTGTATAAGAGCGTTGACTCTTCAGCATGCTTTATCCACGATGGTGAAGACCATCAGCAGGTGGTTGCTCCCGGTTACAACATGTATTACGTTTGGATGATCCGTCATCTTGACGGTGATCCTTGGTATAAAACAACAAGATTTGTTTCACCCGAGCATGAATGGCTCACGAAATAAGGAGGTAATGTAATGGCTGTAATGACAACAGCACAGGCACTTGTAAAGTTCCTTGACAATCAGTATGTGTCCTTTGACGGTAACGAAAATAAGTTTGTTGACGGTATTTTTACCGTTTTCGGACACGGTATTGTTGTCGGTCTCGGTCAGGCTCTTGATGAAAATCCCGGTTCACTTCGTGTTTATCAGGGAAAGAATGAGCAGGGTATGGCTCATGCTGCAACAGCTTACGCAAAAGAAAACAACAGAAGAAGAATCATTGCCTGTTCATCCTCAATCGGCCCCGGATCGGCTAATATGGTAACTGCAGCGGCAACAGCAACAGTTAACAACATCCCGCTTTTGCTTTTTCCTGCTGACACCTTTTCTACCCGTCAGCCCGACCCTGTTCTGCAGCAGTTTGAACAGCCCTATTCACTTGCTGTTACAACAAACGATGCATACAAACCCGTCTGCCGTTACTGGGACAGAATCACACGCCCCGAGCAGCTTATGTCTGCAATGATAAATGCAATGAGAGTTCTTACAGACCCCTCATGCACAGGTGCTGTATGCATTTCCCTTTGTCAGGATGTTGAAGGCGAAGCATATGATTTTCCTGAAGAGTTTTTCAAAAAGAGAGTTCACAGGATCACAAGAGTTACAGCACCCGATGAAGAAATTGAAGATATTGCTCAGGTTATCGCTTCCTCCGAGAAACCTATGGTAATTTGCGGCGGTGGTGTAAGATATTCTGAAGCCGGTCAGACAGTTATTGATTTCTGCGAAAAGTTTAATATTCCTTACGGTGAAACACAGGCAGGCAAGAGTGCAACATTCTCATCAAACCGCTTCAATATGGGCGGTGTCGGTGTTACGGGTAACTCAGCCGGTAATGATGTTGCAAAGATCGCAGACTGTATAATCGGCATCGGCACTCGTTTTTCAGATTTTACAACTGCTTCAAAGTCACTTTATCCCGACAAAAAGATCGTAACTGTCAACACATCAAGATTTGATGCATACAAATTAGGTGCAACAAAGGCTGTAGGTGATGCAAAAGCAACACTTCTTAAGCTTACGGAAGTTCTTTCGGCAAAGAATTATAAGAGTGAATATACAGATGAATTTGACAATGCAAAGGCTCAGTGGAACAAGGAAATGGAAGTTCTGTCATCATACACATATGTTGAAAACTTCAAGCCTCTTATAAAAGCAGGCTATGACAAGACTATTCCCGAATTTGTTGAAATGTACGGATCAGCTTTGACTCAGACACAGGCACTCAGCTTTATCAGGAATAATATTGATAAAGATTCGGTTGCAGTTGCTGCAGCAGGTTCACTTCCGGGCTGTATGCAGAGAATGTGGACAACAGAAAGTCTCTATACTTACAATATGGAATACGGTTATTCCTGTATGGGTTACGAAATTGCAGGTGCATTCGGTGCAAAGCTTGCAAAGCCCGACAGGGAAGTTTATGCTTTCTGCGGTGACGGCAGTTATCTTATGCTTCACTCAGAGCTTGTAACTTCCATTCAGGAAAATGCAAAAATCAATGTTTTGCTTTTTGACAACTCAGGCTTCGGTTGTATAAACAATCTTCAGATGAGCAACGGCATAGGCAATCTTGCAACAGAGTTCAGAAAGAGAGACAAAAACGGTCAACTTCTCGGCGATCTTATGCCTATGGATTTTGCTAAGTGTGCATCGGGTTACGGTGTTAAGACTTACACCGTTAAAACTCTTGATGAACTTGCATATGCCATTGAAGACAGCAAAAAGCAGACAGTTTCAACACTCCTGGATATAAAGGTTCTCCCCAAATCAATGACAGATGGCTACGGTGCATGGTGGAACGTTGGTCTTGCATCCGTTTCCGAAAGAGAAAGCGTAAGGGAAGCCTATAAGAATAAACAAGAAAATCTTAAGAAAGCAAGGAAGTACTGATATGTTAGACAAGAACAAAGTAAAACTCGGCATCGCTCCGATTGCATGGACAAATGACGATCTCCCCGACCTTGGTGCTGAAAACACATTTCAGCAGTGTGTTTCCGAAATGGCACTTGCAGGCTTCACAGGTTGTGAAGTAGGTAACAAATACCCTAAAGACCCGGATGAACTTCATAAGTATCTTGACATCAGAGGCATTCAGATCTGCAATGCATGGTTCTCAACATTTCTTACAACCAAGCCTTATGAGGAAACTGAGGCTGAATTTATAAAGCATGTTACTTTCCTTAAGGCTATGGGGGCAAAGGTTGTCGGTGTCTCTGAACAGGGCCACTCAATTCAGGGTACCGATAAAGCTGTGTTTGATGAAAAGTATGTCATGAATGATGAAGAATGGGATATGCTTTGTACGGGTCTTAATAAGCTCGGCAAGGTTGCAAAGGATATGGGTATCACCCTTACCTTCCATCATCATATGGGCACAGTTGTTCAGACTGCGGAAGAAATTGACAGATTGATGGCAAACACTGATCCCGAGCTGTTCAATCTTCTTTTTGACTCAGGTCATCTTGCATACTGCGGTGAGGATTACATGGCAGTCCTTAAAAAGTATATAGGCAGAATCAAACATGTTCACCTTAAGGATATCCGTCCCGAGGTTGTTGCAGAAGTTAAGAAGAACGGTCTTAGCTTCCTTGAAGGCGTAAGAATGGGTACATTCACAGTTCCCGGTGACGGTGCAATTGATTTTGAGCCTATTTTTAAGGTGCTTGAAGAAAATAACTATGAGGGTTATGTGCTTGTTGAAGCTGAACAGGATCCTGCAAAGGCAAATCCTTTTGAGTATGCGGTAAAAGCAAGAAAATATATAGCAGAAAAGTCAGGACTTTAATATAAAGGAGAAGAATAATGGAAAAGTTACAGTATTTTGTAAACGGTGAATTCAAGGATTCCATGACAGACGTCTGGTATGATCTTCATAATCCCAGCACAGGCGAAGTAACAGGTCAGGCACCCTGTTGCACAAATGATGAGGTTCTTGAAGCAATAGCAGCCGCAAAGGCAGCATTCCCCGCATGGAGAGCAACTCCGGCAGTTAAAAGAGCACAGATCATGTATAAGGTCCGTGACCTTATTATGCAAAACATGGAAGAGCTGACAATGTGCGTTGCAAAGGAAAACGGCAAGGTATGGGCAGAGGCTGAGGGTGATGTTCTCAAGGCTAAAGAAGGCACGGAACTTGCGACTCAGGTTCCTTCACTCATGATGGGTGAAAGCCTTATGGACGCTTCAACCGGCTATGATACAGTTAAATATCGTGAGGCTATGGGCGTTTTTGCAGGTATCGTTCCTGTTAATTTCCCTGCAATGATTCCCTTTGGCTGGATGGCTCCCACTTGTGTTGCATGCGGTAATACAATGGTTCTCAAGGCTGCATCATTCACACCCAAGACTGCAATGATGTTTGCAAAGATTTATAAAGAAGCAGGCATTCCCGACGGTGTTATCAATATTGTGACTTGTTCAAGAAATGAAGTAAACACAATTCTTGACCATCCTGATGTTGTAGGTGTTACATTTGTCGGCTCTACTCCCGTAGGACTTAAAGTTTACGAGAGAGCTGCGGCAGCAGGTAAGAGAGTTCAGGCTCTTTGTCAGGCTAAGAATCATGCTCTTGTTATGGAAGATTGTGCACTTGAAAGAACAGTTGCAGGTGTTATCAACTCCGCTTACGGCTGTGCCGGTCAGAGATGTATGGCTCTTTCTTGCTGTGTTGTTGAAGAAAGCATTGCTGATAAGTTTGTTGAGGAACTCAAGAAACAGGCTTCAAAAATCAAGGTTGGACCTTCATGGGATAAAGAGTCAAAGCTCGGACCAATAACCTATAAAAAACATTATGAAGAAGTTATTGCAGATATCGACAAGGGTGTTGCAGAGGGTGCAACTCTTGTTCTTGACGGCAGAAACTGTGTCGTTGAGGGTTATGAGAACGGATATTTTGTTGGTCCCACGATCTTCGACCATGTAACAGAAGATATGACAATCGGCAGAGATGAGGTCTTTGGTCCCGTTCTTTGCATCAAGCGTTGCAAGAACTTTGAAGAAGGTCTTAAAATAATGAATGACAGCCCCTATGCAAACGGTTCGGTTATTTATACTCAGAGCGGTTACTACGGAAGAGAATTTGCAAGACATACACACGGCGGTCAGGTTGGTATCAACGTCGGTATTCCCGTGCCCATCGGTTTCTTCCCGTTCTCAGGTCACAAACAGTCATTCTTCGGCGATCTTCATTGTCTCGGTAAGGATGCATATCGTTTCTATACAGAGAGTAAGGCTGTTACAACACATTGGTTCTCAGAGGACGAAAAGAAAGCTCTTGAAGTCAGCACCTGGGACGGTACAATTTAATCATTATTATTGTGAAAGGAAATATAGATTATGATTAAAATCGGCATCATCGGTGCAGGACGCATCGGTAAGGTTCACCTTGAATCAATTTCATATCATGTAAAGAATGCGGTTGTAACTGCAATTGCAGATCCGTTTATGAATGAAGAAACAAAGTCCTTCTGTGAAGGCTTTGGTGTTGAAAAAATCTACACGGATTACAAGAAAATCATTGACGATGAAACAATTGATGCAGTTCTTGTTTGTTCTTCAACTGATACTCATGCTCCCATTTCAATCGAAGCAATCAATGCAGGCAAGCATGTTTTCTGCGAAAAGCCTCTTGCAAACACAGTAGACAAAATCCTTGAAATTGCAGATGCGCTCAAGGCTCATCCCGAGGTAAAATTCCAGGTCGGCTTCAACCGTCGTTTTGACCATAACTTTGCAGCCGTCCGTAAGGCTTACGATGAAGGCAGAATCGGTGATGCACAGATTCTTAAAATCACATCACGTGACCCTCAGGCACCTCCTGTTGGCTATTGTGCTGCAAGCATCTTCCTTGATATGACAATTCATGATTTTGATATGGCTTGCTTCCTTACAAACAG
>CAZTFS010000071.1:0-11887 GCA_964613045.1 uncultured Eubacteriales bacterium | reverse complement strand
AAGGGTGCTCCCTTCGTTGAGCTCTCAAATAAGGTCGTTAAGACAGTTGTTGCTGCTAAGCCCGCTGACGTTGAAGCTCTTCTCGCAACAAAGGCTGTTGACTCCGACAAGACAGTTGACGAGGAAGTTCAGGAAGTATTCCTTGCTCTTCGTGAGAACATGAAGGTTCGCAGATTTGCTCTTGTTGAAGGTCACACCGCAACTTATATCCATGCAGGCGGCACAGTTGGTGTTCTCGTTGCATTTGATGTTGACGATGCAACAGCAGCAAAGGCTGAATTCGCTGAAATGGGCAAGAACGTAGCTATGCAGGTTGCAGCTATGAACCCCGCTTACCTTGACGAAGCTTCTGTTCCCGCAGATGTTATTGAAAAGGAAAAGGCTATCCTTGTTGCTCAGATGAAGGAAGATCCCAAAATGGCTAACAAGCCTGAGCAGGTTCTCGGCAAGATCGTTGAAGGTAAGATCGGTAAGTACTACAAAGAAAACTGCCTTCTTAATCAGGAATTCGTTCGTTCAGACCTCTTCGAAGGTGCAGTAAGCGGATATGTAGCATCAGTTGCTAAGGCTCTTGGTGCAGATATCAAGGTTACAAGCTTTGTTCGCTTTGAAAAGGGCGAAGGCATCGAAAAGAAGCAGGACGATTTCGCTGCAGAAATCGCAAGCATGATGAAATAATTTATCATAAAATATTTTAAGCGGAGTGCATTATTGCATTCCGCTTGTATTTTGTATATAATATAAAGAAACCACTCAGAAGGAGAATAAAATGAACATCACAGGTGCAATTTTTGATTTTGACGGTACACTTTTTGATTCGATGCCGATATGGAAAGGCATCAGATATAAATTCTTTGATAAGCTCGGGCTGAAATTGTCCCCCGAAGACGAAGAAGCCTTCAAAGGACTTTACCTGCGTGAATCACTCATTCTTGCAAAAGAAAGATTTAATATGAAAGAGTCGTATGACGAGCTTTTTAATATGTTTTTCGACTATATTAAAAGCAGATACCTTCTTGAAGCCGAGCCAAAAAACGATATAATTGAATTTCTCGAAAAGCTCAGAAAAAAAGGTGTAAAAATGGGCATTGCAACGGCAACAGGCGAACCTGCTCTTGAAGCAGTGCTTGAAAAATACGGAATGCTCGGTTATTTTTCAGCCATATACTCAACTTATACAGTAGGTGCGGCAAAAACAGAACCTAAGGTTTACGATGTGGTGCTTGAAAAGATCGGAACTGCCAAAGAAACGACATGGATCTTTGAAGATGCCCTGTATGCGGCAAAAACGGCAAAAGCAAACGGCTACAATGTAGTGGGCATTTACGACAAAAGCGAAGAAAAAACCGACGAATTGAAACAACTCGTCGATATTTATATTCACAATTATAACGAAATTGAAATTGATTAGATAATGAGTAATGTCGGAAGCCCTACGGTCTTGGATTTAAAAACCGTCTGAAACACTGTATCCGCATTACGATGGGGGTTAATGGGCACGCCCCTTCCTTAATTGCTCATTGCTAATTGTTAATTATTGTTCATTATCAGATACGGACTAAGTGAACCTGCAACGGCATATACAGGCATAGTCTGAAGATAAACTCTGCCGGGGCCTGTTACCACCGTGTTGAAAAGACCTTCGCCGCCGAAAAGCATATTTTTTACTCCCGGTACGGTTGTGATATCCATTCTGCAAGTCGCATCCATTGCCGCAAGGTAGCCTGTATCAACAATTATTGACTGCCCTGCCGCAAGGTTATATTCAACACAATGCCCATCGATCTCAATAAATGCAGTACCGCAGCCCGAAAGCTTCTGCATTATAAAACCTTCTCCGCCAAAAACACCTGAGCTCAATCTCTTATGAAAATGTACGGACAGCTCAACTCCTGCCTCACCTGCCAGAAAGCTGCGTTTCTGAACAATCATCGGTCTGTCAGGAGTTATCTGCATGGGTCTTATCGAACCGGGGAAGCTTGCCGCAAAAGCAATCTGTCCGGGGCCGCCTCGGGCTGTATACTTATTCATAAAAAGATGTTCACCTGCAAACATTCTGCCGAGAGCCTTGCCTATACCACCGTTGCTTGTAGTCTCCATTTTCATGTTTGGTGACATCCAGCTCATTGAACCGCTCTCCGTAAACAGTGTTTCACCGGCATCCACATCACAAATTACAACCGACAACGGTTCTCCTACAATATTATATCTCATATATATCATTCCTTTCAGATTGTTGTCATATATTTATGATACATTATTATTTTCTAAATTACAAGACTTGCATATACTAATCAATTATGCTAATATGGAAAAAGGTGATAAAAATGAATATTTGCATTTACGGCTCTGCCAGCAACGATATTGATAAAAAATTTATTGAAGAAACAGAACAACTTGCAGTTGCTCTTGCAAAAAGAGGTCACTCCCTGGTCTTCGGCGGCGGTGCAAACGGTCTTATGGGTGCGGCGGCAAGAGGCTTCTGCTCACAGGGAGCAAAGATCACAGGTGTTGTCCCCACATTTTTCAATGTTGACGGTATTCTTTTTGAAAATTGCGAAATGATACGTACCGAAACCATGCGTCAGAGAAAACAGAAAATGGACGATCTCGCCGACGGCTTTATTACGACTCCCGGCGGTATCGGTACTTATGAGGAATTTTTTGAGATAATAACGCTCAAGCAGCTCGGTCAGAGTAAAAAGCCTCTTGTACTGTTTAATATTGACGGCTATTTTGAACCTCTCAGAGCCATGCTTCAGAATTGTGTTGACGGCGGTTTTATGCCGAAAAAATCCATAGAATTGTGCTGTTTTGCAGATTCTGTCGAAGATGTGATTGATTACATCGAAAATTATGATCCGTCGGATTTCAACATCAATGATTACAGAAATATCACAAAGGGATAAAAATGAAGTATCTTATAATCGGTGCAGGGGCAACAGGATGCAGCATCTGTGCCTATATGACAAGAAAAAATAAAGACGTAACACTGCTTGCAAGAGGCGGCAGACTTGAAAAAATAAAACGTGACGGCATAACAATGGATACAACAAAATACGGCGTATTCAATGTAAAAGTCAATGTCATAAGCGAAGACGAATACTCCGATTCTCCCGACGTTATTTTTGTTTGTGTCAAGAGCTACTCCTTAGACAGCATTGTTCCCGTCATAAGAAGATCTGCTCATAAAAATACAATAATCATACCTATTCTCAATATTTTCACAACAGGAGAAACACTTCAGAAGGCTTTACCCGAAATGCTCGTAACCGACGGTTGTATTTACATAGCCGCAAATGTCATTGACAACGGCACTGTAAAAATGCACGGCGATATTTTCAGAATAGTTTTCGGTGTAAGAAACAAGGATGAGTTCAAAAACGAGCTTCTGACGATAAAAAATGACATTGATGACAGTGAAATAACTGCGATATTGTCAGACAACATAAAAAAAGATGCACTTCTCAAATTCTCTTATGTATCGGCACAAGCCGCCTGCGGACTTTACTACAATGTAACGGCAGAAGCGATGCAAAAGGACGGAGAAATAAGAAACTGCTTTCTTTCACTCGTTCATGAAATTGATCTTATGGCAAACGCTATGGGCATCGACTTCGGTGAGGATATCGTAAAAAGGAATTCCGATATTCTTGATGAACTTCTGCCTACTTCATCAACTTCAATGCAAAGGGATATCGGAGCGGGCAAGCCTTCGGAAATAGCAGGACTTATCTATTCGGTAACGGAAATTGCTCAGCAATATTCGCTGGAACTGCCCACGTATAAAAAAATTGCTGAATATGCAAAAAATACTTTACAACTTTGACAGCTCCTTTCAGGGGCTGTTTTTATTAAAAAAATGTCCGAAAATGTATTGAAGACTTGGAATTATTATTGTATAATTAATAAATGATAAAATACGCAAAGAAGGTTATGTTATGCAGCTTCTTGTTCTCATTCTCACAAAGACGGAATGTATGCCCAGGATAGTATCATCAATGGTCGGTGCAGACTTAGGCGATCCGACAGTTATCGACTGTGAAGGTGCTCTGAACGTCATTGACAGCTCAAATGTTGAACCGCCACCTATTTTCGGTTCGCTTCGTTACATTCTCGGTCAGTCAAAAAGAGAATCAAAGATGATGTTTGCCGTTCTTCCGGATGAAAAAATAAATGAAGCTAAAAAGCTTATCGACAAGGAAGTCGGAGGCATCAAAAATCCCAACACGGGTATTATATTTACTTTACCGATTTCAAGTGTTGATGGTCTGAGCAGTTAATTATCAGGTGAGTAGAAAAGTATGGATGTGTTACTGTATTTAGGAATCGCAATGACGGCAGGGCTTATCTTCAACCGCATTGTGAAAAAATTCAACCTGCCCAATGTTACGGGCTATCTTCTTGCGGGACTTATTATCGGTCCTTACGTTCTCAATATCGTTCCCGAAGTCGCCGTTGAACAGATGGGTATTATTACAAATGTTGCGTTGGGCTTTATCGCCTTTTCAATCGGCGGTTCATTTAAAATTTCAAATATAAAGGCTATCGGCGGCAAGGTTCTCGTTATAACCTTTTTTGAAGCATGTACGGCTTCACTTTTTGTAACTCTTGCAGTCATGCTGTTCGGTTTCCCCGTTCCCGTAGCTCTGTCTCTGGGTGCGATAGCCGCCGCAACAGCCCCTGCGACCACCCTTTTAGTTGCAAGGCAGTATAACGCAAAAGGTCCCGTTACAAGTATGCTTCTCCCCGTCGTTGCAATGGACGACGCTATATGTATCATTCTGTTCTCGATAATGACTTCCATTGCATCTGTTATCGCCAACGGCACCGAGCTTTCAGTGGGTGAAATGATACTCGACCCCGTAAGGGAAATAGGTCTTTCACTTATTCTCGGTGCAGCAGCAGGATTTATTGTGGCGTTATGCACCAAATTGTTCAAGTCAAGAGCGAACCGAATCGCAGTTATCGTATGCTCAATTTTCCTTTGTGTTGCGTTGGCTGACAAATTTGACCTTTCCGCTCTTCTCGTCTGCATGATGAACAGTGCCATAATGGTCAACTTCTCAAAAGAAAGCGACAAGATGCTTGATGTATGCGACAGATGGACGCCCCCTCTCTTCCTGTTATTCTTCGTTATTTCGGGTGCAGAGCTGAATCTCTCAGTGCTTAAAGAGATCGGATTGCTGGGTATCATCTATCTTGTTGCAAGAACATCCGGTAAATATTTAGGTGCAACTTCGGGTTCAGCTATCGTTAAGGCTGATAAGAACATTGTAAAATACTTGGGGCTTACTCTTATTCCGCAGGCAGGTGTTGCCATCGCAATGAGCCAGCTTGTAATAACCGTGCTTCCCCGGTACGGCGAGCAGATAAGAGCCGTTATTCTGGCGGCGACTCTTGTTTACGAGCTTACAGGTCCACTTATCACAAAGTCGGCACTTTCAAAAGCCGGTGAAATAAAAAAGCCTGAAAAGGCTAAAGCATAGATACAAAGTTAAAGGAGTTTTGATATGTTACCTATAGCTGTACAATTCTATTCAGTAAGAGACGAGGCTGAAAAAGACTTTTTCGGCACTCTCAAAAAGATCAAAGACATGGGCTATGCAGGTGTTGAATTTGCAGGTCTTTTCGGCAACAAACCCGAAAAAATCAGAGATTATTGCAAAGAAATCGGTCTCGCACCCGTTTCCGCACATGTACCTCTTGACGATATGATCGCCGACACAAAAGGAACACTTGAAGCTTACAAAACAATCGGCTGTGAATATGTTGCAGTTCCCTATATAACGGAAGAAAGACGTCCCGGTGCAGAAAAATGGGATGAAACAGTTGCAGCAATCAAGGAAATCGGTGCTGTTGCAAAGGATATGGGACTTACCCTCCTCTATCACAATCACGATTTTGAATTTGTAAAAATCGACGGCGAATACGGTCTTGACATTCTTTACAACAGAGTTTCCGCTGATCTGCTCCAGACTGAGCTTGACACCTGTTGGGTAAACGTGGGCGGAGAAGAACCCTCTGAATACATACTCAAGTACACTGGCAGAGCACCCGTTGTCCATCTCAAGGACTTCGTTATGAAGGGCAAGGATAAGCCAAAGAAGCTCTATGAGCTTATCGGCATTGAAGACGACACAGAAAGTGCATCAGAAGATGATTTCAGCTTCAAGCCCGTAGGCTACGGCGTTCAGGACATGCCGAAAATCATTGCCGCCGCTGAAAAAGCAGGAGCAAAATGGCTTGTAGTTGAGCAGGATCAGCCCGACAAGGGAAATACACCTTTAGGGGCAGTCAAAATGAGTATCGATTATCTTAATACTTTAAAATAAATTAAATTTAGCGAGGACAACTTTTATGGAACAGAAAACTTGCAGAATCGGCTGTATCGGATTAAGCGGCAGAGGTTCAGGCATGATGGATCTTCTTCTCGACGTTCCGGGTGTTATTGTACCTGCCGTTTGTGATCTGGTTGAAGAACGAATGGACAAGGGAATTGAGATCGTAAAGAAAAAGGCAAAAGGTGAATACGAGGTTCATGGTTACATAGATTACAAAACCATGCTTGAAAATGAAGACCTTGATGCTGTATTTATTGCCACCACATGGATAACTCATATCCCCATTGCAATTGACGCTATGAACGCAGGCTGTCATGTAGGTATGGAGGTCGGCGGAGCTTCTTCCATCGAGGAGTGCTACAGACTTGTAAGAACAAGTGAAGAAACAGGAAAATTCTGTATGCTTATGGAAAACTGCTGTTACGACCGCAAGGAAATGGCTGTTTTCAATATGGTGAAGCAGGGGCTTTTCGGTGAAGTCATTCACTGTGAAGGCGGTTACAGACATGATCTGAGAGATGAGATCGTTCTCGGCAGAGAAAACATCCACGGCAGACTCAGAAACTTCATGCACAGAAACGGTGAGCTTTACCCCACTCACGAAATCGGTCCGATTGCTAAAATTCTTGATATAAACAGAGGCAACAGATTCGTTTCTCTTGTTTCCGTTTCAAGCAAAGCAAGAGGTCTTAACGAGTGGATAAAGAACAACAAGGGCGAAGATTACGACCTTTACGGTTACAACTGGTGTTGCGGTGATATTACAACAACTATCATTACCTGTGCCAACGGCGAAACCGTAACAATAAATCACGACTGCTGCCTTCCCAGACCTTATTCAAGAGAATTTATGGTACAGGGTACTAAAGGTGTCATAAAAGAGCTTGAATCTGCAGAGGGCGATGATGCAACCATCTACATTGAAGGTGTTTCGGAAAAGCCTCACTGTTGGGAATATTTCAATGAGAAATACAGAGCAAAGTACGAGCATCCCCTGTGGCGTGATGATGATACGGTAAACTTTGTCGGCGGTCACGGCGGTATGGACTATCTTATCCTGGCGGCATTTGCAGAGAGCGTTCAGCTTGATGCAGAACCCCCCATAGATGTTTACGACACCGCCACATGGATGGCAATCACAGCTCTTTCCGAGCAAAGTGTATCAATGGGCGGCACGGCTGTTCCCTTCCCCGATTTCACAAACGGAATGTGGATAGACAGACAGCCATCAAGAAGAGGCAAATTCTGTCTTGAAGAAATCTGCGATGAATATTTTGAATAACAGGAGAAATTTATGAGCTATTATATTGGTATTGACGGCGGCGGAACAAAAACCGCTTATGCACTTTTTGACGAAAACAAAAATATGCTTTCCATGGTAAAAACAAAGGGAAGCAACCATGAAAATCTTGAAGGTTCATTTGATGAAGCCACAGATATCATTATGGAAGGTGTAAATAATCTTCTTAAAGAAAACAACCTCACAATTGACGATATCGAAGGCGTTCTTATGGGACTTGCAGGCATTGACCATCCTTTCCAGCATGATGCAACAGCCGAGCTTCTTACAAAAAAAGGTCTTAAAAACTTCAGAATCTATAATGACGGCTTCATTGTAACAAAGGCAGGCTCCCCCGACGGCAAGGGTATCGGCTACAACTGCGGTACAGGTACTTGCTGTAATTCCATCGATTCTGACGGAAAAATGCTTCAGGTTGCAGGCTTCGGTGTACTTTCTGGTGACACAGGCAACGGCTACTGGATAGCAGAGCAGACTTTTGCTTCTATCTACAGAGATATCTGCCTCAAAGCTCATAAAACAATGATGACCGAAATTTTCTGCGAAAAGGTCGGCATAAATGCAACTGCTGAGGACTATCTCCCCTGCGTAACCAAGTTTGAGGAGACAGAAAGAGAGCAGTACTGTATCTACCTTACAGACACATTCTTTGAAGCAGCAAACAAAGGTGACAAAGCAGCCCTTGAAATAACCGAAAAAATGGCTCAGGCAGGTGCAGACTGTATCTGTGCTCACCTCAAGCTTCAGCACTTTGAAGAAAGTATCATCAATGTTGTGCTTTCAGGTTCAATGAATGTAAAAATGCCTAACGAAATTTATCTCGGACTTCTTAAAGAAAAATGTGAGAAGATTTCAGGCAGAAAACTTAACTTTATTAAGCTCACAGCTGCACCCGTAACAGGCTGTATAAACTGGCTTCTTGAAGATAAATAACGAAAGGATATGATATAAATGAAAGAAATTAATGTTACAGTAATCGGTTCAGGCTCAACATACTGCCCCGAGCTTGTTGACGGATTCCTCCAGAGACAGGACTCTTTAAAGCTCAAAAGACTTGTCCTTATGGACATTGACGAAAGAAAACGCACGATCGTAGGCAATCTCTGTGTCCGTATGATAAAGAATGCAGGTATCGACTGCGAAGTTGTTATGACAGACGACCTTGACTCAGCACTTCAGGGTGCAGACTTCGTCGTTACACAGATCCGTGTAGGTAAGCTCCACTGCCGTTATCTTGACGAACAGATTCCCGTTAAGTACGATCTTATCGGTCAGGAAACAACAGGTATCGGCGGCTTCTTCAAGGCACTCCGTACAATTCCCGTAATCGGCAACATCTGTAAGAAGATTGAAGAAATCTGCCCCGATGCATGGCTCATCAACTTCACAAATCCCTCAGGTATCGTTACAGACTATGTTCTTAACAACACGAACGTCAAGTGTATCGGTCTTTGCAACGTGCCCATCGATATGATTGACGATGCTAAGGAAGCAGTAGGCGAAGATGCTGAAATTACATACCTCGGTCTTAATCATCTCAGCTGGATAACATCCGTTATGAAGGACGGCGAAGAGAAGCTCTATGACCTCTTTGACGAGGGCTATGCACCCAAGGTTATGGCTAACATCAAGGATGACGGCTTTGATATCGGCTGTCTTAAGGCTGTGGGCGGTATTCCCTCATCATATCTTCAGTATTACTACTGCCGTGATGCAAAGCTCGATCATCTCATGACAGACGAAAAGAGCCGTGCACAGGTATGTATGGAAATCGAAGAAGACCTTCTCAAGCTTTATCAGAATGAGGAAATCGTTACAAAGCCCGCACTTCTTGACAAGCGTGGCGGTCACAAGTATTCACTTGCAGCTTGTTCACTTATTGATTCAATCGCAAATGACATCAATGACGTTCACGTTGTAAACATTCTCAACAACGGCACACTCCCCTTTATGAATGATGACGATGTTGTTGAAATTGCCGCAAGAATCGGTGCTGACGGTGCAAAGCCCGTACCCGTAAGAAAGACATGGAACAGACACATTGAAGGTCTTATGAAGGTTGTCAAAGAGTACGAGAAGTATACTGTTGAAGCTGCAATGAACGGCGACGACGACGCAGCTATGAACGCTCTTATGATTCATCCCCTTGTCGGTGACTACAAGAGAGCAAAGGCTTGCTACTACGAAATGAAGCAGGCTCATATGGAGTACCTTCCCCAGTTCTTCAAGAAATAATGCGAATTTAATGCAAAATTCATAATGCACAATGCATAATTTAAGCAGTCACTACCACACAGGCGGTGACTGCTGATTTTTTATTTCACTGAAAATAAATATAAAAACTTGCAAAAATTTTCAGTAGGATTGACTTTTTATTTATTTTTGGTTATACTAATACTGAAAATAAATGCAAGAACTTGCAAAAGTTTTCAGTAGGAGGTTTTTTAATGGAAATCAAGCGAGATTATTATTTAAATAAACTTATTTCAAAAAAACATAACGGTCTTATAAAGGTAATCACCGGCATACGCAGATGTGGAAAATCATATCTGTTATTTTCGCTTTTTAAAAATCATCTTAATGAAACAGGAATTGACAACGAGCATATTATAGAAATTGCTTTTGATTCTTTTGAAAACAAAAAATACCGCAACCCCGAAATTCTTTATAGTTATGTAAAGGACAAAATTGTTGATGATAAAATGTATTATATTCTTCTTGACGAAGTGCAGTTACTTGAAGAATTTGAATCCGTTCTGAACAGTTTTATGCGTATAAAAAATGCAGATGTATATGTTACGGGAAGCAATGCGAAATTCCTGTCAAAAGATATTATTACCGAATTCAGAGGCAGAGGCGACGAGCTGCATATCAATCCCTTGTCCTTTGCTGAGTTCATGTCTGTTTATGACGGCAACAAATATGACGGGTGGAACGAATATGTACTTTATGGCGGGCTTCCTTCAATAACAATGCTCAATACACCCGAACAAAAGACCGAATTTCTTAAAAATCTGTTCAGAGAGACATATATCAATGACATTATCGGCAGACACCGCATAAAAAATAAAGAGGAATTTGAAGAGCTTATTGATATTCTGTCTTCGGCAATAGGTTCGCTGACAAATCCGAAAAAGCTGAGTGACACATTTAAATCAAAAAAACAAAAGTCTATAAGTATAAATACAATAAACAACTATCTTGAATACCTGTGTGATTCATTTATTGTCAACAAAGCCATCAGATACGATATAAAAGGCAGAAAATACATTGACACCCCTTATAAATTCTATTTTACTGATATAGGACTCCGCAATGCGAGAATAAATTTCCGCCAAACAGAAGAAAATCATACAATGGAAAATATCATTTTCAATGAGCTTATCTCAAGAGATTACAATGTTGATGTAGGCATTGTTACCGCAAATGTCAGAACCGAATCTTCTTATGTGCGTAAACAGTATGAAGTTGATTTTGTCTGCAACAAGGGTTCAAAACGGTATTATATTCAATCAGCATTCCACATTCCGGATGAGGAAAAAATGAGGCAGGAATCAAATTCTTTGCTTAATATAAATGATGCATTCAAGAAAATCATCATAAAAAAAGACTGCCCTGCTCCGCAATATACCGAAGACGGAATACTTGTTATGAGTATATATGATTTTCTTCTGGATAAAAACAGTCTTGATATATAAATCAAGCAGTCACTACCCGAACGGCGGTGACTGCTGATTTTTTAGTCATACAAATTTATAACATTTTTATTTTGTTTTCGTGCAAGTTCAAAAGACTTGTACGCACCGCCCACCGAATATCTTACATAACCAACAACAAAATCGGACTTTTTGACCATCCACTTATTTCTGAAGCAGATTGCAAACCTTGGAGGAATATTCTCAATTCCTTGGGGATAAATTGTTTCACTCACAAAATCAAAAGATGTTTTTTCTGACGGCAAATATGCCAAAACTACATAACATTTAATGTGCGTGTATTTCTGTTTCAACCTTTTTAACGCATTCAATACGATCGCATCAAAATTCCCCTGATTTCCGACATAAAAAACATCAACATTGTTTTCACATATCAATTTTTCAATACAACCATATAAAACCGTTTCAATTTCATCACTGCAATCTCTGTGACCGAAAAAAGTACATGCAGACATTCTTATCACCCATAGATATTATAGGTCAATTTCACCCTAATTTCAATAGGTCAATTAGACATAATAATTGTG
>CAZTFS010000070.1:0-11894 GCA_964613045.1 uncultured Eubacteriales bacterium | reverse complement strand
GCACATGTCCGTCACAGTCTCGGCGATCAGTTCGGCGGCTGGAAATTCTATGATGAAAACGGAAACGAGTTCACACCCGAAAATGTAGATATATATGCTGAATCATGGGTTTCTTTCACAATGCCCGACTTCTCAATTACCGTTGAAGCAATCGACAAAAGTGCATCTTCGGATTCGGACGGACTTTTCGGCGATCTTGACCTTGGTGCTCTCGGCGAAAGCTCATTCTTTACTGCTTTTATTGCAAGGCTCAAGCTGTTCTTTAACGCAATTATACTGTTCTTTGCTGCAGCATTTAATATCTGAGTGAATTTGAGCTTATAATTTTTACTGCCTCTGACAAAACATCAGAGGCAGTAATTCTTTTGATTTTAACCATGTTTTTTCTCTGCTGTTTCGCTCAGAATCGCAGAACCTAATATAAGTATTCCGCCGATGATGCCGTAAACGGTCATTTTCTCATTTAAGAATATGACCGAGGTAAGAATCGCAACCGCAGGGTCTATATAGCTGAATATAGCCGCTGTCTGTGCTTTCAGATCCTTCAGCGAATTGAAATACAGTGCGTATGCTATGCCCGTGTGAACGATTCCGACAGTTATCAGCAGAATTATTGAGATCGGCTCGATTTCTATCGAAGTCACATCTTCCGTCAGCAGTACGTACGGCAGAAGTATTACTGCCGCAGTCAGAAGCTGAACTGTTGTGCCGTCATAAGAGGACAGCTCCTTTATCTTTTTTGTTGATATCATGTAACAGGCGTAGAATATTGCCGCACCGATACCGAAAAGTATCCCCGTAAAATTTGTACTGTCCTCTGCGGCTTCAAGTATACCCGACACAAAGACCATACCTGCAAGCGATGCCGTTACGCTGATACCTTTTATCAGCGTGATTCTTTCTTTAAGCAGAAAAGGTGATACGATTATGACAAAAACAGGTGCAAGATAGTAACAAAGCGTTGCCGATGCCACCGTGGTGTGCTTGTATGCTTCAAAAAGCAATATCCAGTTGATTCCTAAGAACGCTCCCGAAAGTATCAGAGGAAGTGCATTCCTCTTTATATCGGGAAAGGATATTTTATTCTTTTTCAGAATTATTACGATAAGCAGAAATATTGCTCCCGTAAAGCCTCTTGACATTGCGATCACGGCAGAGGACAGAGGTATGTATCTGACAAATGCTCCTATCGTGCCGAATATGAACATTGAGATTATGAGCTGAATTTTTGCAGAAAGGTTGTTTTTCATTTTTTTCTCCCTGTTTTTCTGTACTGTGTGGGTGATACCCCGAATTTAGTCTTAAAACGTCTTATGAAGTTGGCATAGTCTTCAAATCCGCTTTCATTGCATACTTCTATCACCGTCATGTCCGAATGAAGAAGGAGTTTGCGTGCGTATTCAAACCGGAGGGAATTTACGTATTCCTTGAAGCCTGTGCCCGTTTGCTTTTTGAAGGTTTCCGAAAGATAAGTCGGGCTTATCCCTATATGTGCCGCAACGGTCTTAAGGCTTACGGGACTTCTGAAATTGTCCGAAATGTAAAGCAACGCCGTTTGCGAAACAGTCAGCGGTTTGCTCTCCTCCTGTGTTATGCGTTTGCATATCTTGGCTGTAAGACAGTCCGTAAGCAGAGGAAAAATGTCCCTGTTGCTTTCGTCGGTAAGCTCGCTGAATACTGCTTCGAAAAATTTCTGCTCCTTTTCATCGGCACAGAAAGCCGTCGTGGCTGAATTTTTAAGAAGTGTTGACAGATACCGTTCATTACACGCACTGCCGGAAAACATGATGTTGTAGATCTCGGCATTCTCGGCATCAACGCTGTGAAAATTAACGGGCGTCATAAAAAAAATCATACCCGGACGTATGCGGTATTCTTTGCCGTCAACGGTATAAGTCCCCGAGCCTGATATGATGTACTCTATCTCGTAAAACTCATGCCAATGGGTGTCAAATGAACTGTTTATTTTCTTTTTGCTTGCCGAAATGATTCCGTCGGACAGATTATTTTCCGAAGTAAAACGCTCAAACATTTTTTTCTCACCGAAAATAAATATATCAGACACCTTAAAAAAAGTCAATATAATCCTAACAATTGCAAAGAAAAAGTCATCCCATATATGTATAATGAAATTGAAATAAACTTCAGGAGGTTATTTTATGGCTGATTTATATATGATAGGTAACGCACATCTCGACCCTGTATGGCTCTGGAGATGGCAGGAGGGCTTTGCCGAGATAAGGGCAACCTTCCGCAGTGCTCTTGACCGTATGAAGGAATTTCCCGACTTCAAGTTTACAAGTGCATGTGCCGTTTACTACGAATGGATAGAAAAAATTGACCCCGAAATGTTTGAGGAAATAAAACAGCGTGTGGCAGAAGGCAGATGGGGAGTTGTCGGCGGCTGGTTCTTACAGGCTGACTGTAATGCTCCGAGCGGTGAGAGCTTTGCAAGACATGCACTCATTTCTCAGCGTTATTTCAAGGAAAAGTTCGGTATCACGGTAAAGACAGGCTACAATGTTGACTCTTTCGGCCACAACGGTTCGCTTCCTCAGATACTGAAAAAAAGCGGTATTGACAACTATGTTTTTATGCGTCCCATGGACTATGAAAAAGATCTGGGCTACAATGTTTTTAAGTGGGAAAGTGACGACGGAAGCCGTGTAAATGCCTTCCGTATTCCCATGACTTATGCTATGCATCTTTCGGATATTGACAAAATGGACAAGATAAAGGCAATGGCTGACGAGCAGAACGTCAATTACATGGCATTTTACGGCGTTGGTAATCACGGCGGCGGTCCTACAATTGAAATGCTCAAGGCTATTGAACGCTCCGATATGACGGGTAAGCATTTTGCCGTGCCTGACGAATATTTTGAAAATTTAAATACAGAAGGACTTCCCGTTCTTCACGATGAATTACAGCATCACGCAAGAGGCTGTTACAGTGCATGCAGTTTTGTGAAAAAGAATAACCGCATGTGCGAAAATAACCTTGTTCTTGCCGAAAAGCTCAGTGTTATGGCAAAGGAGCTTGCGGGCGTGCCTTATCCTGCAAAAAAACTGAAAAAAGCCTGGAAAAATGTGCTGTTTAATCATTTCCACGATATTATGGGCGGTTGCTCCGTAAAAAAAGCTTATGAGGATGCAGGCTATCTCTACGGCGAGACAATGAGCATTACAGAGCAGATCATCAATTTTGCAATGCAGAGTATCACGAAAAATATCGACACCCTGCAGGGTGTGGCTCTGCCGAGTGCCAAAATTGAAAAGAGCCACAGAGCATGGGAGCATGAGATCGTCGGCGTTCCCGTAATTGTGTTCAATCCTCACTCATGGGAAGTAAAGCAGACTGTTCAGATCACTTCACGGGCATCAAAAATGACCGATTGGGACGGTAACGAGATCCCGTTCCAGACAGTAAGAGGCAGACAGACAAACGGCGACGACAAATATGACACAGCTTTCACAGTCGAAATTGCACCTTACGGCTACGCTGTTTACAGACTTTTTGAAAAGCAGGAGAGTACGGCGGAAAAGGTCAACGGACTTAAGGCTGACAGCACATGCCTCGAAAACGACCTTGTAAAAGTTGAATTTGACCCCATAACAGGTGATATCTGCCGTTTTTATGATAAAAAACAGGATAAGTACATTATAGACAAGCCCTGCAAAGCGGTTCTTATTGATGATTCCCGCTGCGATACATGGGCACACAATCAGGATTATCTGGGTGCTGTTATCGGTGCGTTTGATTCTCCCGAATTTACCGTTATCGAGGAAGGCCCTGTCAGAGCTGCTCTGAGAATTAAAACTTATTATAAAAATTCTGTTTTGCAGAGAGATTATACCCTTTCTGCAGACAGCGACGTTCTCACTGTCAGGACTGTTGCCGATTTTCATGAAAAACTCAGAGTGCTTAAGCTCTGTTTCCCCATGGACAAGGATTCCGTTATTGCAAAAAATGCATTCGGCACTATCGAGAGAAAAGAAGGTCTGGGCGAGGAGCACTGCGGTTCTTGGATCGCTTGCGGTTCATTGGCTGTTGCAAACGATTCCAAGTACGGTTACGATACCGAAAACGGCGAGATGAGACTTTCTGTTCTCAGAAGTGCGATCTATGCCGACCATTACGGACAGGATCACCGTGATGATTTCTGCGAATACATGGAGCAGGGCATAAGCGAGTTTTCATATTCCGTATTCCCCTTTAAAAATAAGGCTGATGCCGAACGCCGTGGGGAGGAGCTGAATGTGGGTGTGCGAGCCGTAACAGACAGCTTCCATGGGGGTAAGCTGGGCGGCAGAATGAGCTGTTTCGAGTGCGATAATGATAATATTGTCGTAACAGCCGTTAAACAGCGTGAAGACTCTCAGGAAAATATTATCAGATTCTATGATGTCAACGGTGTTGATTCCCATGCGGATATCAGAATATTCGGCAGAAATATTTCTTCCGATGTGGCTCATAATGAAATTAAAACTTTTGATTTCGGCGGAAAAGAGCTTCTTCTTACGGAGTGGGATATAAATGAGTAAGTTTATCGGTGTTGATATCGGCGGTACAAAATGTGCTGTCGTTCTCGGTGATGAAAAAGGTAAGATTTTAAATAAAATACGCTTTGACACAAAAGACTGTGAAACCACGGTCAGGGAAATTATTGATGCTGTCCGTGCAATGGGGGAGTGCGATGCGGTAGGTATAAGCTGCGGCGGTCCCCTTGATTCGGAAAAGGGAATTATAATGTCTCCGCCGAATCTTCCCGGCTGGGACAATGTGCCTATAGTGCAGATGATTCATGATGAACTGGGCGTTCCCGCAGGTCTTTGTAATGATGCCAATGCATGTGCCGTTGCGGAATGGAAATTCGGTGCAGGTGTGGGGGAGAAGAATATGATCTTCCTTACCTTCGGTACGGGACTCGGTGCAGGACTTATATTGGGCGGCAGACTTTACAGCGGTGAGTGTGATTTCGCAGGTGAAGCGGGGCATATCCGTCTTTCTGAGCACGGTCCCGTGGGTTACGGCAAAAGCGGTTCTTTCGAGGGCTTCTGTTCGGGCGGCGGAATTGCACAGTTAGCCTCTTCAAAGGCACTTGAAAAAATACAGCAGGGTAAAAAATGTTCCTATTGCGAAAATATCAGTGAATTAAACTGCATAACCGCAAAAAGCGTAGCCGAAAAAGCTTATGAGGGCTGTGAAGATGCAATTGAAGTGTATACGGTATGCGGCAGAATGCTGGGCAAAGGGCTTGCGACTCTTATTGACCTTCTCAATCCCGGAATGATAGTTTTAGGCAGTATTTTTGCCCGATGCGAAGATCTTTTAAGACCTGCCATGCAGGAAGTTATAGAAACAGAATGCCTGTCACCTGCGGCGGCTGTCTGTAAAATTGTCCCTGCAAAATTGGGCGAAAGCATCGGTGATATTGCCGCACTGAGCGTTGCGATAGAAGCATTAAAATAAAGATTTAACAAAAATTAAAAATCCGATTGAAATTTTTAAAAATATCCGTATAATATAGTAAAATGCTGACCGAAAGATGAAGTTTTTTTTCGGTCAGTTTTCTTGTGTGCAACGGAGGAGCATTATGCAAAGAGAACGTTTGGGAAGCCGTCTCGGCTTTATACTTCTTAGTGCAGGCTGTGCAATAGGTATAGGTAATGTGTGGAAATTTCCGTGGATGGTGGGTCAGTACGGCGGCGGAATGTTTGTGCTGATATATCTTGTGTGCCTTATCATTATCGGTGTGCCTGTAATGACAATGGAATTTGCACTGGGCCGTGCAAGTCAGAAAAGCCCTGCAAAGCTTTATCAGGAGCTTGAACCCAAGGGCAGTAAATGGCATCTTCACGGCTATGCGGCAGTTATCGGAAGCTATCTGCTTATGATGTTTTATACAACGGTTGCCGGTTGGATGATAAAATATTTTGTTTCAATGGCAAAAGGCGACTTTTCGGGACTTGATACTCAGGGTGTATCGGATATGTATAGCTCGATGCTCGGTGATGCTCCCTCAATGATATTTTACATGGCAATTGCGGTACTTCTTGGGGCTGTTGTATGTTCTTTCGGACTTCAGAAAGGTCTTGAACGTGTTACGAAGGTCATGATGATCGCCCTGCTTCTTATTATGGTCATTCTTGCAGTCAATTCGGTTTTTACCGAAGGCGGTTCTGAGGGACTTAAATTTTATCTTGTTCCGAATATTGAAAAAATGAAGGAAGTCGGCATCGGCAATGTTATCGTTGCGGCAATGAATCAGGCGTTTTTCACATTGAGCCTCGGTATGGGATCAATGGCTATTTTCGGCAGCTATATAGGTAAGGAAAGAGCACTCATGGGCGAAAGCATAAATGTGGCGGTGCTTGATACCTTTGTTGCTATCACTTCGGGACTTATTATTTTCCCTGCCTGTTTTGCTTACGGTGTTGAGGTTGACAGCGGTGCCGGACTTATTTTCAAAACTCTTCCCAATGTGTTCAATAATCTTCCCATGGGCAGACTCTGGGGCAGTCTTTTCTTCGTGTTCATGTCCTTTGCTGCACTTTCAACGGTTCTTGCAATTTTTGAAAGTATAGTTGCGTCATTCTGTGATCTGACAGGCATGAGCAAGAAAAAATCATGTCTGATAAACGGAATACTGCTGTTCATTCTTTCGTTACCCTGTGCATTGGGCTTTAATGTGCTTTCGGGAGTCACACCGTTCGGTAAAGGCACGAATATAATGGATCTTGAAGATTTTATTGTGACAAATCTCATTCTGCCGATAGGCTCACTTTGTTTCATCCTTTTTTGTACACGCAAAAAAGGCTGGGGTTGGGAGAACTTTGTCAATGAAGCAAATGCGGGCAAAGGTGCAAAAGTTAAGAATCTGATGAGAGGTTACATGACCTATGTTCTGCCCGTAATTATTATTGTGCTTTTTGTTATCGGACTTGTGAACTATTTTAAATAATTTCTTGATTTTCATATACGATATTATTATAATTGAAGGCAGGGAAGTTTATCCTGCTTTTGTTTTTTTTAATCGGGGGGAATATTTTATGCTCAAGCGTTTTTTTGAATATTACAAGCCTCATAAACTGATATTTTCGCTTGATATGCTGGCATCGTTTTTTATGTCGCTTATCGGAATTTTTTATCCTGTCGTATTGAGAAAGATGCTCAATGATTTTATTCCCGATAAGGAATATGCACTCATAATCATATACGGATTTACGCTTCTTTTCCTGTATTTTATCAGAATGTGTCTTAATTACTTCATTCAGTATTACGGTCATGTTATGGGCGTAAAAATGCAGGCTCAGATGCGACGTGATATGTTCAGAAAGCTTCAGACCTTGCCCTACAGCTTCTATGATAATAACGAAACGGGTAAAATAATGTCCCGAATGACAAACGACCTTATGGATATCAGTGAACTGGCTCATCACGGACCTGAAAATTTAATAATCTCATCACTTTCCGTAATAACCTCCTTCGTTTATCTTTCCACCATAAACTTTAAGCTCACACTTATAATTTTTGCATGCGTGCCGTTTCTTGTGATAATAACACGTTTTCTTCGTGTAAAGATGAAATCCGCATTCAAAAAAAGCCGTGAAGCAATAGCCGTTATAAATGCGGCTCTCGAAAGCAGTATTGCAGGCATCAGAGTGACAAAGGCATTTACAAACTCCCGTAAAGAAGAGGAAAAGTTTGAGATCGGTAACGGTGAATTTGTGGAAGCCCGCAGAGAAGCATATAAAGCAATGGGACAGTTTCATTCATCAACCACTTTTGTGACAGATGTATTCAACGTCGTTATTCTTATTGCCGGCGGTATGTTCCTTTACGGCGGTCAGCTTAATTTCGGCGATTATTCCGCATTTGTCGTGTCCGTAAGTATGTTCATTTCCCCTGTAATGACGCTTATCAACTTTATGGAACAGTATCAGAACGGTGTTACGGGCTTTGAGCGTTTTCTTGAGATAATGGATGCAGAGCCCGAAGTCGATAAGGACAATGCCCGTGAAATTGACCGTGCTCAGGGGCATATCGAGCTGAGAAACGTGTCTTACGGCTACGGTGAAGAAAAAGATGTTCTTAAAAACGTCAGCCTTGATATCGGAAAGGGCAAAAAATTCGCCCTTGTAGGTCCCAGCGGCGGCGGTAAGACAACTATCTGTCATCTCATTCCCCGTTTTTACAACGTCGGGGACGGTGAAATATTTATTGACGGAATCGAGATACATGATATCACAATGGAATCCCTTCGCCGCAATATCGGTATCGTTCAGCAGGATGTCTATCTGTTTAATGCAAGTATAAAAGAAAACATTCTTTACGGCAGACTTGATGCAACCGATGAAGAAGTTGTTGAAGCTGCAAAGAGAGCAAATATCCACGATTACATAATGACTCTTGAGGACGGTTATGATACTGTCATAGGCGAAAGGGGAGTCCGTCTTTCAGGCGGTCAGAAGCAGAGACTGAGCATTGCAAGAGTATTTCTTAAAGACCCTGCAATACTTATTCTGGACGAAGCTACCTCTGCACTTGACAATACCACAGAGATACTTATTCAGCAGGCACTTGACGAGCTGTGTAAGGGCAGAACCACACTTGTTGTCGCTCACAGACTGTCCACCATCAAAAATGCCGATGAAATTGCAGTTGTTTCGGACGGACATATCATTGAGCAGGGCGATCACGATAAGCTTGTTGCCGAAAACGGTATGTATGCACGGCTTTATAAGCTTCAATTCAGAGAACAGGAAAATTAAACATTTTTTGCATGAAATTAAATCACATTTTTTGACAAACTAACATTGTAATTATATTTGCATTGTACTATAATAAATTTGATCTGATATGAAAGGAAGATGCATAATGATCAGAATCGGTATTGCAGGCTACGGCAATCTCGGCAGAGGTGTCGAAAGTGCTGTAAAGGCAAATAAAGATATGGAGCTTGTGGCTCTTTTTACAAGACGTGACCCCGAAAGCATAAAAACAAGAACAAATATTCCTGTTTATTCAATGGACAAAGCTACTGAAATGGCTGATAAGATAGATGTTCTGATCATTTGCGGCGGCAGTGCAAATGACCTTCCCGTACAGACTCCCGAGCTTTCAAAATATTACAATGTTGTTGACAGCTTTGATACTCATGCAAAGATCCCCGAGCATTTCGCAAATGTCGATGCCTCATGTAAGGCAAGCGGTAAGATCGGAATTATTTCAGTTGGCTGGGATCCGGGGCTTTTCTCCCTTAACCGCCTTATGGGTCAGGCTGTTCTTCCCAACGGCAATGATTACACCTTCTGGGGTAAGGGTGTAAGTCAGGGACATTCGGATGCTGTCAGAAGAATTGACGGCGTTGCAGATGCAAGACAGTACACGATTCCTGTTGAAGCTGCTCTTGAAAAAGTCAGAAACGGTGAAAATCCCGAGCTTACCACAAGAGAGAAGCACACAAGAGAATGTTTTGTCGTTGCAAAAGAGGGTGCAGACCTAAAAGCTATTGAAGAAGCAATAGTTACAATGCCCAACTACTTTGCCGATTATGATACAACTGTTCATTTCATCAGTCAGGAAGAGCTTGACAGAGATCATAAGGGAATCCCCCACGGAGGCATGGTCTTCAGAACAGGTACAACAGGGCTTGACAATGCTACAAAACAAGTTATCGAGTATAAGCTCAATCTTGAATCCAATCCCGAATTTACATCAAGCGTGCTTGTAGCTTACGCAAGAGCCGCATACAGACTCAATAAAGAGGGACAGTCGGGCTGTAAAACTGTTTTTGATATAGCCCCCGCATATATCCATCCTGAAGATCCCGAATACCTGAGAGCTCATCTGCTTTGATCTGAATAAATTATTAAAAGCTGTATCTTAGCCGATACAGCTTTTTTGATATGTATAAAATCGTAGGGATCGGCACACTTGTCTCTCCCTACGATATAATTTTTAATTTCTGCTCGGCAGATTCTGATTTGTTTCAACGATTTTATCAAGAATAACTCTGTCTGCGGGACAGAATGAATATTGCTCAATTTCCCGGGGTGTTATCCATTTAAGGTCGTTGTGTTCGAGTAATTTCGGCTCACCCGATTCGATTTTTGCATTGAATACCGTCAGATGCACTTTAATGTCAGGGTACTGATGTTCTGTTTCGATGAATTTTTCACCTACGGAAACGGTAACATCAAGCTCCTCTTTGCACTCACGTATAAGTGCCTGTTCAAGAGTTTCGCCCGGTTCGGCTTTGCCGCCGACAAACTCCCATAATAAGGCGTTGCCCTTGTGAGCAGGACGCTGACAGATCATAAATTTATCCTTATCCCAAATAAGTGCTGCCGCAACTTCTGTCATAAGATCATCTCCCGAAATGATTTTATACAAATCGGGAGAATTTTTCAAGTCGTTTATGACAAATCTTTTATAATGCTCTGAAATTCATCGGTATTTCTGTATGGATCAAGTTCATCATGTATTAGCCATTTATCACGGAGGATTTCGCAAAGAGGACGGGTGTCAGAGGTTTCAAAATCAAGTTTTCTTTCTGTAATCTCACCAACTAAAACGGCAGTATACTTTTGTTCATCAGGTCTGTTGTCAAAAGCCTTTGCTTTGCTGACAGCTAAATGTAAATGTTTGAATGTATTAGCAGTGTCTCCCATAAGTGCATATCTCTTTGCTATATCAAAGTCAAGCCAAACATCACCCCAACCGTTTTTCGGGCGGTTGCCGTCAAGGATGAGATTTTCCAATTCAAAAATCTTCTTTATTGCAATAAATTCCGTTTCCACATCAACAACATCAGCATCAGCTAAAAGCCAGATAAATGATTTCAGGAATTCATAGCTTTGCTTTATTGCATCTCTTAAAAACGGCAGTTTTTCTTCCTTTTCTAATGCCCACCACATTTGCCTTTCCTTGCAAAGCTCCATTGACGGGAAAGTTTCATAAATCTTTTTACCGATTTCCCTTCTTCCGTGAAGAATGTGATTAAATGCAAGTCTTGATGCAGCCTCAAGCCGAATATTGACATCGGGGCAATATTTCATGATCCTTTCACCTAAAGCAGTAATTTCAGCATCATACTTTTCCATATTTTCTTTCCATTCGGGAATATTACCGTCATCATCACCTGAACAAAAAAGAGCATACATTAGCTTATCAAGAAGAACGTAGTTATTGGGAAATTCTTTTACACCGTTGCGGGCAATACGAATGCACTCGTCAATATTTCCCTTGCTGATTGCATTCTGAAAAGCATCAAGATAACTGTTTACGGCTTCTTTTTCTTTTGTTTCATCAACTCCCATAAGCCTGTCGGTAGAGATACCGAAAAATTCAGCAATGGTCGGTATCAGTTCAATGTCAGGATAGCAGAGATCATTTTCCCAGCGGGATACAGACTGACAGGAAACACCGAGAACCTCTGCAAATTCTTCTTGCGTGATCTCACGCTCTTTTCTTAATTTTTTAATTGTATCACCTATATTTAATTTCATAACAAAAACCTCATTTTATGAATTGAAAGCGACGTCTCTTTCTGTATATATCATAACATCGGATGTGAATAATAACAATATCACGTTGCGTAAGATTTTTTCACTGTCAGAGTGAATAGTAAAAACAACATGACAGCAATGATTTTGAATGATTAATTTGTACAAAACAATAAAAATCAAAAAAACAAAAAAAATTTAGAAAAAACACTTGCAAAATGCAAAAGAGTGTGGTATCATATTGAACGTTCCGAACATCCGGGTGTGGCGCAGTTGGGAGCGCGCTTGACTGGGGGTCAAGAGGCCGTGAGTTCAAGTCTCGCCACTCGGACCATATCGAGTGTTCATAACGGATTTGAGTTATGGACACTCGATTTTTTTGCA
>CAZTFS010000069.1:0-11906 GCA_964613045.1 uncultured Eubacteriales bacterium | reverse complement strand
AAATCCGACAAGCGATTTTTGGGAAGTAAGAAGTAATAGTGAATAGTGAAGAAGTAAAGGTATCCGCTTCGCGGATGATTTAGAATTTATTGTGTGAGTTCGAATTCATACTTGAAAACGGCAAAAATATCTTTAATTGCGAATCGGGAATTATAAATACGGCTTCCGATATTACTCATTTTTTGTGTTTTTCATAAAAATATATATTTTCAGTTGATTTTTGTTGTATATATGTTATAATAACCTCAAAAGTATTATCTCACGGGAGGTTTTTTTATGAAGATAACTTTTATGGGTGCAGGAAGCACGGTTTTTGCACGTAATGTTATCGGTGACAGCATGTGTTCCGAGGCACTTCGTGACAGCGTTTTTGCTCTTTACGACATTGACGGTGAAAGACTCAAAGAAAGTCAGACTATTCTTGAAGCTATGCGTAAGGCAAAGGGCGGATACGGAAAGATCGAGTGTTATTTAGGTGTCGAAAACAGAAAAGATGCATTAAGAAATGCTGATTTTGTTGTCAATGCGATCCAGGTCGGTCTTTATGATCCCTGTACTATAATAGATTTTGAAGTTCCCAAAAAATACGGTCTTCGTCAGACTATCGGTGATACTCTGGGCATCGGCGGTATCATGCGTGCTTTGAGAACCATTCCCGTAATGGCTGATTTCGCCGCCGATATGGAAGAAGTATGTCCCGATGCTTATTTCCTTAATTATACGAATCCCATGGCAATGCTTTCCGGCTATATGCAGAGATATACAGGCATAAAGACAGTCGGTCTTTGCCACAGTGTTCAGAGCTGCTCAAGTGATCTGTTCAGACAGTTGGGTATGGAGGATAAGCTTGAGGGCAGAAAAGAGCTTATCGCCGGTATAAACCACATGGCATGGCTTCTTGAGATCAGGGACAAAAACGGAGCGGATCTCTATCCCGAGATCAAGAGCAGGATTGATGAAAAACTTGCCGATCCCGAGTTTAAAAATAAAGTCCGTCTTGAGTATATCAGGAATTTTGGCTATTATTGTACGGAATCAAGCGAGCACAATGCTGAATATAACATGTTCTACATAAAGAGCAAATATCCCGAGCTTATCGAAAGATATAATATTCCTCTTGATGAATATCCCAGACGATGCGTCAATCAGATCGCTTCATGGAAAAAGGAATATGCAGAGATGCTGGAAAAAGGCGTCAAAGAGCATAATCGCTCCAATGAGTACGCATCGCATATTATGGAATCCATTGTAACGGACACTCCATACCAGATCGGCGGAAATGTTCTCAATGAGGGCAGAATGATAACAAATCTGCCTCAGGAAGCCTGCGTTGAAGTACCTTGTCTTGTCAACGGACAGGGAATCCATCCTTGCTATGTGGGTGCATTGCCCGTTCAGTGTGCGGCAATGAATATGACAAATATCAATGTTCAGCTTCTTACGATTGAGGCTGCAAAAACACGCAGAAAGGAGCATATCTATCAGGCAGCAATGCTTGATCCTCATACCGGAAGTGAGCTTGATATCGATACTATCAAAAAGATGGTTGACGACCTTATCGAAACCCACGGCGATTATCTCCCAAAATATAATTAAGGGGAAAATGCATTGAATAAACTTTATGCAAGAGGTATGGTCGGGCAGTACTGGTACAACTTTACGGAAGCACTTGTGCATGGTCTTCTGCTCAGACCTACCCCCAAAGAACTGATTTACAACAAAAAAATTAAATACGGAAATGAAAAACTGCAATATATAAACACTTATTGCAGAAAAGATTTGGCTGATGAAAAAAAGCCGCTGTTGATTTATATTCACGGCGGCAGTTGGGTTTCGGGAATTACCGAAATGCGGAATTCATACATATCCGAATGGGCTGAAAAAGGCTTTTTTACTGCGGCAATAAGTTATTCCTACGCTCCGCAAAAAGTTTTTCCCTATCAGCTCGGCGAGGTATTTTCAGCCGTTGATTTTATCTCTGACAATGCGGAAAAATACAATATTGACCTTAATAATGTCGTTTTGGCAGGGGAGAGTGCAGGCGGCTATTTCATATCGTATGTGGCGTCAAGTCTTTCAGACAGTTCCGCACTCGACGAATTGGGAATAAAATTCAGACATCAGAAAGATATAAAAGTCAAAGCATTGGTATCAATCTGCGGTTGTTACGATTTACAGAGGCTTTCCGATAAATCAAAGCCTCAGGCTTCATTTCCGGATTTAAAAACAATGATTACATCATATTTGGGCAAAAGCTATAACGAAGCCGTGACACAGATAAATTCTGAAAAAGGCTATCTGTATTCACCGACGGTCAATGACGGTTATCCTCCCTCATTTCTTATCTGGGGTGACAAGGACAAGCTAAGATATGAATCATTCGATTTTGCCGCAGAGCTTGAAAATTTTAATATTCCTTATCAGCTGTATAAAGCTGACGGTGCTATCGGCATGCACGCCTGGCCGATAGTAAAGTTATTTAAAAAAAGCCGGGAATGTTTTGAAAAAACATTTGAATTTGTTTTTCAAAATCTTGAGATTTAGGAAATATTAAAAGGACGGTACTTTTCAGTGCCGTCCTTAATGTTTGAATTGAATTATTCTTCTGTTGCAGCTTCTGCAGCTTCAGCTTCTGCCTTAGCAAGAAGCTCATCGATCGAAACTGCTGTTCCTTCGGGAACTTCATCTTCAGCGGGAGCTTCCTCTTCAACTGCTTCGGGAGCAAGGAGAGCTCTGATTGAAAGGCTGACATGCTTCTTCTCGAAGTCGATGTTTGTGATCATAACCTTAACTGTGTCGCCGATGTTGATCTCATCCTGGGGCTTCTCAACTCTGTGGTTAGCGATCTGAGAAATGTGGATAAGACCCTGAATGTGAGGAATGATCTGAGCGAAAGCACCGAATGTTGTAAGGCTTACGATCTGAACGTCGAGAGTTGAACCGACGGGATAGTCTCTTCTGAGGATCTCCCAGGGGCTGTCCTCGATCTTTTTGAAGCCGAGAGAGATCTTCTTGTTATCAGCATCAATATTCTTGATAGAAACTTCGATAGCATCACCGACAGCAACTACCTCTGAAGGATGCTTGATTCTGTTCCATGAAAGCTCAGACTTGTGGCAAAGACCCTGAACTCCGGGAGCAAGCTCAACGAAAGCACCGAACTCAGTAAGAGAAACAACAGTACCGTTGTATTTCTGACCGACTTCAACCTGTGACCAGAATGCATCTCTGGAAGCCTTACGAGCCTCTCTGAGAACTGAATTGATAGAGCCGACAACTCTTCTTCTTCTGTTGTCAACGTCAATGATTCTGAACTGAACATTCTTACCGAGGAGATCCTCAAGCTTGTCGTTCTTTGAAAGAGTTGCCTGTGAAGCAGGAATGAAAACTCTTACGGCATTGGAAACAACGATAACGCCTCTGTTAAGTATCTCAGCAACTGTACCTTCAAGAATATCGCCGTTGTCCTTAGCGGCAGCAATCTTGTCCCAGTTAGCCTGTGCATCGTAACGCTTCTTTGAAAGAGTGATAAAACCGTCAGCATCATTTGTCTTCATGATGATAAGGTTGAGCTCATCACCGACATTGACAGCCTTTGCGGGGTCAACAGTAGGATCGGCACTGAACTCATCATAAGGAATGATACCTGTCTGCTTTCTGCCTATATCTACCTGAATCTCAGTGGGAGTAACACGCAGAACTATGCCTGTTACCTTCTGATCGGAATTAAGACTTTTTAAAGACTCTTCGAGTGCCTGCTCGAATGACATTTCTGAATCAGCGACAGCCTGTCCACTAACTTCTGCTGATTCAACGTTGTTGTTGATTGTTTCGGACATTGTTTTTATAACCTCCTTTATTATGCAGACAGGAGTAGATGCTCCTGCCGTAACGCCAATGGTTGAATATCCGCTCAGATCAATATCTTTTAATTCATCTGCGGATTCGATGAGTACTGTTTTTGTATTACATTCACAGACATTTTTGAGTTTCTGTGTATTTGAACTCATCCGACCACCAATTATTATCATTATATCACATCTGAGTGATAAATTGCAAGCATCTTTTTGTCTTTTTGATGTTGCATCACATATTGTATCAAATATTTTCACGTTTGTACAGACTTTTTTTATTAAATCTGAACATTTTTTATATTCTGTCAGGCTGAAAGTTGTCTGAGCAACATAGATAATTTCCGTATTGGAAATTTTGCTGTCTGATTCGAGTATCTTTTCAAGCTCCGAGCAGTTTCTGAACACAAAAGATCTGCCGTTGCAATAGCTTCTGAATCCTTTTACTTCGGGGTGCTGAGCATCGCCTGCGATAAGAACTATATTTTCAGCGGATGATTCCCGGCTTATAATGTTCTGTATTTTTTTGACAAAAGGACATGTTGCATCTGAAAATTTTATACCCGAATCCTTGATTTTATCTGAAAGCTCTTTCGTAATGCCGTGAGCTCGTATGACAAGCTCGGTATTTTCGGGCACATCCTCAGGAGAATCGACTATCAATGCACCTCTGTCACAAATACTCTGAATGTACTGAGGGTTATGGATAAGAGGACCGAGAGTTGCGACATTTTTGCCTTCGTTGAGCAGCTCCTCCACCTTGTTCACGGCTCTGTTCACGCCGAAACAGAAGCCTGCGGAATCGGCAAGAATTATCTCCATAGCTTACACCTTGATTCTGTCTGCGATGGCACTTATGGACTCTTCAAGAGTTAAGCTGCTCGAATCTATAAGTACCGCATCATCAGCCTGCTTCAGCGGAGCTGTTTCACGGTGAGAATCGTTATAGTCTCTCTGAATGATCTCTTTGAGAAGCTCGTCGTAATCGACCTCTATGCCTTTTTCTTTAAGCTCTTTGTATCTTCTGTCTGCACGAACTTCCGGAGAAGCCGTAAGGAAAAATTTATACTGAGCATCGGGAAGAATGACTGTTCCGATATCTCTGCCGTCCATGACCACGTTGTTGTTCTTTGCCATGTCACGCTGAAGATCAAGAAGAAACGCACGCACTTCGGGGATCGCAGACACATTTGAAGCTGCCATTGAAGCCTCGGGCAGTCTTATCTCCTCGGATACGTCTTCGCCGTTGAGAAATACACGCTGAGTACCGTCAATATATTTTAGCTCCAGAGCCGTATCGGGCAGCAGAGCCACGACCTTTTCACGGTCATCTGTCGCAACAGCGTGCTTAAGGGCATTTACGCCGATGGAGCGGTATAATGCACCTGTGTCAACATAAATGAAGCCTAATTTTTTTGCAACAGCCTTTGCAACACTGCTTTTTCCTGCACCTGCAGGACCGTCAATTGCTATATTTATCATTTTATACACCTCTTAGACTGATTTTCCGGCAAGAACACCGGTTGAAAATGCTATCTGAAGATTAAAACCGCCAGTGTATGCGTCAACGTCTATCACTTCTCCTGCAAAATACAGGTTATCGCATAATGTGGACTGCATCGTTTTCGGATTTATTTCCTTGACAGAAACACCGCCCGATGTAACTATCGCTTCTTCAATGGGTCTGA
The DNA here is from genome assembly GCA_964613045.1 of uncultured Eubacteriales bacterium. GTDB lineage: Bacteria > Bacillota > Clostridia > Oscillospirales > Acutalibacteraceae > UBA1081. The sequence goes on along the minus strand of CAZTFS010000069.1, from coordinate 6,367 downwards.
ATCCGCTTACGTTCACGGTAAAATGCTTGAGCAGATACACAAGCTCCTGACGCATATCTTTCGTGATCTGATTAACCTTAAGATCTGTCGGAATACCGCTGAGCCTTACGATAACAGGTATCAGCTTGTGCGGAAGAAGCTTTACGAGAGCATTCGCAATGGATTTGTTCGCATTTTCGGCAAAGTCACGCAGTATTCTTGCATCAAGCTTTTCTTCGCTCAAGCCGGGTTTCAGGTCGATCTCAATTGAGTATTTTCCGTCCCTTATGTTCTTCATGTGTGAGCTCGCACTGAGAATAACGGGACCGCTGACACCGAAATGGGTGAACAGAAGCTCACCGAAATCATGGAATATCTCGTTATATGTGTCATTATCTCTTACTGTTATTGAAATATTCTTCAACGCAAGTCCCTGAAGCTGACCTGTCATGTTGTCGGAGGTTGTCAGCGGAACCAATGCAGGCTTAAGCTCTGTTATTGTGTGTCCGCACTGCTCGGCAAGTGAATATCCGTCACCTGTTGAGCCTGTCAGCGGGTACGACTTGCCGCCCGTAGCCACGATATATTTATCCGCTTCGTAAATATTGCCCTCTTCGTCAACAGCCGATGCAATTCTGCCGTCTGCCGTATTGAATTTTACGATCCTTGCTTTTATTTTTTTTACGCCGTTGTCTTTTATGAAAGAATTCAGTGCATCAACGATCTCAACAGCCTTGTCCGAAACGGGAAAAACTCTGTTGCCCCGTTCTATTTTCAGCTCCACACCTGCTTCTTCAAAGAAGTCCATTGTGTCATAGGGCATAAAACGGGAAAATGCTCCGTACAGAAAACGACCGTTCACAGGCACGTTTTCGATAAGCTCGTTGAGCAGAGAACAGGCGTTTGTGACGTTGCATCTGCCTTTGCCGGTTATCATTACTTTCCGACCGATACGGTCATTCCTTTCGGCAAGAAGAACGCTGTTGCCGTTTTTTGCGGCATAGCCTGCAGCCATACAACCTGCCGCACCGCCGCCGATTACAAGTACATCTGTTTTCATGTATCGTCCTCCGGATAAAGTTATATACCATTTTACTTCAAACAGACAACTTTTTCAATATATTTTTTCAATAATAACTTAAATTATTGTCTTGAAATCATGGTGATAATAAGTTATTATAGATTTACCCCGAAAAATCGGGCATACAGTAAGGAGTTGTATAAAGAATGGGTATAGATTCCAAGATTTTATATTATAAGAAAAGTGCGAAGGTCTGGACTGCCGCATTGCCTCTGGGTAACGGCAGAATAGGTGCAATGATATACGGCGGAGCACAGAAGGAGCTTGTTTCTCTCAATCATGACGAGCTGTGGACAGGTTATCCCCGTTCATATCAGGATATGTGCTCACGGGATGCTTTTCTTAAGGCAAGAGAGCTGGCTCTTGAAGGCAAGCTCAGAGATGCCGAGGACATTCTTGAGGAAAAATTTGAAGGAAACAATTCACAGGCATACATGCCTTTCGGCGACATTGAGATCACCTGCATTAAGGGAATGGTAAAGAATTATGAGCGTACTCTTGATCTTTCCACGGCAGTTCACACCGTAAAGTTTGAAAAAGGCTCGGTTGCATACAAAAGAGAGTCGTTTATTTCCGCACCTGATAATGTTATGGTAATGAGATTTACCGCAAGTGACGCAAAGTGTATCAATTTAACGGTTAAAATGAGTTCTCCTCTGAAAAACGACGTGCTGACAGAGAATGAATTTTTGATACTCGACGGCTGCTGTCCCTCAAATTCGCCCTGTAACGAAGAATATGAAGCATCGGATTATAAACGATATCCGAGCGAACCCGAGAAAAAGGGTATGGGCTTCAGAGGAGTTGTCAAAGTCGTTTCTGACGGCAAGACCGAATACTCCGCAGACCGAATTACTGTCAGCAATGCTGATTCGGCAGTGTTGTATTTTACCTGTGAAACGAGCTTTAACGGCTATGACAAACACCCATATCTTCAGGGCAAAGAGTATAAAAATGCCGCTGTTGAAACGATAAGACACGTACTTGACAAGCCCTATGACGTTATAAAGGCTGAGCATATTAAAGATCATCAGTCTTTTTATGACAGAGTAAGTCTTGATCTGGGGACTAACAATAAAGAGAAGATTCCCACGGATAAACGTCTTGCTGAGTTCAGCGGAACCCATGACGATCAGGGACTTTACGGTCTGCTGTTCAATTTCGGCAGATATCTGACCGTTGCAGGCTCAAGAGAAGGCACTCAGGCAATGAATCTGCAGGGAATCTGGAATCACAGAGTCAATCCGCCCTGGAGCTCAAATTATACCGTAAATATCAATACCGAAATGAACTATTTCCCAACCTTGATGATCGATATGCCCGAAATGCATAAGCCCCTTATCGAGCTTGTGAAAAAGATCGGCGTAACAGGCGAAAAAACAGCAAAAGAGATATACGGTGCAAGAGGCTTTACATGTCATCATAATCTTGATATCTGGGGGATCACAACACCTGTAAGGGGAAGCTCTCAGTGGTCATTCTGGCCCATGGCTTCGGGATGGTTCTGCCGTCATATTTACGAGCATTACGAGTACACTCTCGATAAGGATTATCTTGAAAATACCGCATATCCTTTGCTTAAAAAGGCTGCCGAGTTCTATCTTGACATGCTTGTTGAGGATAAGGACGGTTATCTGATGATAGCTCCCTCAACTTCTCCCGAGAATGAATTTTGGCACAACGGCAAAAAATGTTCTGTTTCTCAGACATCAACCATGTCAATGTCTATCATTAAAGAGCTTTTTATCAACTGTAAGAAGGCTGCAGCCATATTGGGTATCAGTGATGAAGTAATTGACGAAATAAATGAAAAACAGCCTAAGCTGTTGCCGTTTAAAGTGGGTTCAAAGGGAGATCTTCTGGAATGGTATGACGAGGAGGAATGGTGCGAGCCTCACCACAGACACGTTTCCCATCTCTATGCACTTCATCCTGCAAGACTTATCAATCATGACGATACCCCCGAGCTTATAGAGGCAGCCAAGAAGACACTCGAATACAGAGGTGACAACGGTACAGGCTGGAGTCTGGGCTGGAAAATAAACTTCTGGGCAAGACTGTGGGACGGCAATCACGCACTTAAGCTGATAGATATGCAGCTGCGTCCCGTCGATAACAAATATGTTGTCAACTATAAAAACGGCGGCGGCACATATCCGAATATGTTCGATGCACATCCGCCTTTCCAGATCGACGGTAATTTCGGTGCCGTAAGCGGTATTGCGGAAATGCTCATGCAGTCTTCTGAAGATACGATATATCTTCTTCCCGCACTTCCCGACAAGTGGAAAAACGGCTCTGTTACGGGCTTGCGTGCAAAGGGAAATGTTAAGGTTGATATAAAATGGAAGAACGGCAAGCTTGCCGACTATAAGCTGACAGGCGATACTGAAGGCAAAAAAATCATATATGCCGGACAGGTGATCTGATTTGAAATCCATAACAGATGTATATAAGATAGGACTGGGTCCCTCAAGCTCTCATACCATGGGACCCGATAAAGCCGCAAACATATTCTTAAGTGAAAATGCTCATATTGACGCTGTAAAGATAATACTTTACGGCTCACTTGCAAAAACAGGAAAGGGGCATCACACCGACATTGCCGTTTCAGACCCTTTCAGTCATATAAAGACCGAGCTTGTTTTCGATACGGAAACCACCGATCTGCCTCATGAAAATACGATGGATTTTTACGGTTACAAGGACGGAAAAGAAGTTGCATTCATGCGAGCGATGAGTATCGGCGGCGGAGATATCTCAATTGAGGGCAGACCCTTTCATCAGCAGTCGGATATCTATCCCGAAAACAGCTTCACAGAGATAGCCGGATTCTGCAAAAAACATAATCTGCGTATAAGTGATTACGTTTATCTGTACGAGCCGGGCATAAAGGAATATCTTTACACCGTCTGGTACACCATGAAGGATTGCATAGAAAAGGGCTTGTCTGCGTCGGGAGTACTTGAGGGCGGACTGGGTGTTGAAAGAAAAGCTCAGTATCTCTATAATCAGCGTCATATTGATGAAAGTGAAGTTACAAGAGAAAACAGAACTGTCTGTGCCTATGCTTTTGCAGTCGGTGAGCAGAATGCTTCGGGCAATACAGTGGTAACCGCACCCACTTGCGGAGCTTGCAGTGTAATGCCTGCAACTCTTAAATATATGCAGGAGAAAAAAGGCTTTTCCGATGAAAAGATAATAAATGCTCTCGCTGTGGGCGGTATTATCGGAGATATTGTGAAAACGAACGCCTCGGTCAGCGGTGCGGAGTGCGGTTGTCAGGCTGAGATAGGCACTGCCTGTTCCATGACTGCGGCAGCTCTTGCGGAGCTTTTTGAAATGGGTATAGATCAGATCGAGTATGCTGCCGAAGTGGCAATGGAACATCATCTGGGACTTACCTGTGACCCGATAAACGGTCTTGTTCAGATACCTTGTATCGAAAGGGGAGCTGTTGCGGCAATGAGAGCCATAAATGCCCTGAATCTGGCAAACTTCCTTTCGACCACCCGAAAGATATCCTTCGATCTTGTTGTGGAGACCATGTACGAAACGGGCAAAGATCTGAAGCATACTTACAGGGAGACCTCCGAGGGCGGACTTGCAAAGCTGTATCAGTAAAAAATTTTACAATACTTCCTATAAATTCTTGACTAATTTCAGAAAATGTGTTATTTTGAAATAGATTGAAACAAAAAAATCAATTACTACACCAAAAAACAACGGAGGTAACGAAAATGAAGAAAACAATAAAAAGATCTCTTGCAGTTCTTTTGACACTTGTTATGCTTTCAAGCACATTCACATGCTTTGCAGCTGAACTGAATCAGGATGCTGTAAATCTGCACTACGGTCAGTATGAAAATTATGTTCTTCTTGGCGACAGTGTTGCCAGCGGCTACCGTGATGAGATCACAGACAACGATGCAGAGTATAATGAAGCACACTACGATTCAACTTACTACAGATACACCGGCTCGTATTCTGATGTACTTGCAAATGCTATCATTGCAGACGGCAGCATGACTGCTCTTGCAGGCCCCGGCTACAGAACGATCGAAATGCGTTACATGCTCGAAGACGATTATGCTGCAAATTGCACAGACGAATATCTTTTCTGGCCCAGCCACCTTTATATCTGGGAAGATGTATTGGGTGAAGAAGACGGTGCTCCCGGATCAGAATATTGGAGAAATAAGTTCAAGACTGCAATTGCAGAGGCTGACCTTATCACTCTCGGTATAGGCGGTAACGACTGGGGTGCATATCTCGGTTGGGTCGTTAACCAGATTCTCGAAGAGGAAAATGTAGGCGATCAGTTTATTCAGCAGCTTCAGGAATATATGGCAAACAACGACCTTGATCTCAGTTCAATCGAACAGTACGTTGAAATTGCTCATATGGCAGGTGCCCTTCCCGCACTTCTTGAAAAAGTTCCCGCAGCTCTTGAATACGGTCTCGGCAATTTCTACAACAACTGGGACATCATGATTCAGGACATCTATGACCTTAACCCCGATGTAACGCTTGTTGTTCTCGGCATGAGTGACAACAGCCTCAAGGGCTATTATTATGATTACGACGGTGTTGCAGGCGAACCTGTTGACGGTTTCTCAGATCCCGACGCTGAGGCTACTGTTTCTGCTACATCATCTCTTATCGGTGCTGTAATGGCAATCGGTAACAAACCCATGATCGACGGTGCTGAAAAGTTCGGTTACACATATGTTGATACAACAGGCACAACTTATGTTGACAGCCATCCCGATGCGGCAGGTCATGCATATATTGCTAATCTGATTATTGAGGCTCTTCCCGATCCTGTAGTTTCAAAGATGTTCACGGATGTTACTCCCGGTCATTCTAACTACAAGGATATTGAATATGTTGTTGCTAACAACATCATGAGCGGAACAACAGAGACAACATTCAGCCCCGATGCTAACCTTACAAAGGGTCAGCTTGCAGAAGCTTTCAATGCTATTAACGGCACAGCCAATGCAACTGACAGCACTGACAGAGTTTTACTTTTAAATCTTGTTATTGAATTTGCAAAGGCATCTTTCAAAAGCGGTTTCTCCGGACTTTTCAGCGGTATCGTTTACACCGCTAAGTTGATCGGTGAACACAGAGGTGACTTAGGTACAGTTATCACAAGAAGCGATGCAGCAACCTATATCAGAAATTTCTGCGAACGCTGATTGACACAACGAATATAACAAGCTAAGGCATTGTAAAAAACAGCAAACCTGCACGGCGGCGACGGCGCAAGGGATGGCCTCCTCAAAACTGAGGCCCTTTGCG
>CAZTFS010000068.1:0-11946 GCA_964613045.1 uncultured Eubacteriales bacterium | reverse complement strand
TCAAGCGTGCACGTCAGATCGCTCTTCTTCCTTATACAAGCGACTGATAAGTTGGTATATGAAGCAGTTCTTCGGAACTGCTTTTTTTGCTTTACAGGAAAGATTTTATTATAAATTTAAGGTCTTTACTTTTACAGACATCTTTGTTATACTGTATATAAGAATTTGTAATGTATTTTAAATGCAAAAATATAGACAAAATCAGTTATATCTTTTTTTGGAGGGAGTTATAATGAACTCAAAAAAATTGACGGCACTTATTTTATCTGTTATCATGGTGTTTGCTTTGACATCATGTAATGGTGACAAGGGTGAAGAAATTCCGACAGAAAACACTGTAAATAAAATCACTGATATTTCTGATGATTACACTGAAACGGAATCTTCTGCAGATGTTGGCGTGATCAATGATGCGGAAACGACTACATCTTCGAGTGTTGATACTGAAACAACTACAGCCGTAACAACGACGGTTAAGACTGATGATCCGTCCCTGTGGTCAAAAACAAAAATTGTTGAAGTATATAAAAATGCCGCAGCAAAATCAAGCTCTGTAACATCAAAGCAGGTAATGTCATTGGCAGATATATCAATTAATAATGGTGACGGTGCTATTAACAGCATGTTTAAACTTATTAAACCTATCATCACCAAGGTTCTTGAAAGCAGTTCAACTGAATTTGACGGAATAACCGGCGGGCATCAGAATATTCTTGTATCAGATGTCTATGATGCGAAGGCTTACGCAAGCGGTGAAAACACTGTTATTGAAATGACAATGATCGAGCAGGTTGACGGTGCGAAAGCTGACAGATACAGCGGAACAGTCGGACATGCAATTTCCGTTGTAGGTGATGTCAGCGAAGTTCTGCAGATGCTTTCAGATGCCGGACTTTCAGTCAATGTTGCAGATGATGATGTAACACTTACTTACACAGAGCCCATGTTCAAGGTTCTTATTAATAGAGACGGTAAAATTGTAAACGGCACATGGAACTATCTGGTTGACCTTAACCTTGCAAACTTCAGTGTTGGCAGCGTTACTGTAGATAATGCATCGGCGGTTATCGAATATAATATCACTGTTAATGGTGGATTCAGTAATTAAGAAGTATGTTAATATATGAGCGTGAGTTGATCTTACGCTCATTTTTTTTGACGAAAGAATAAGTCAAGATAAGAATGTATTGCTATTGATGATATTTGTATTCTTAATTTTGCAGGTCATTGACTTCGATTTTCATTATAAAAAAACAGGACAGATTTTGCACTGTCCTGTAATCAAATTTAATGCTCGCCGTTGAGAATTTTTGCAGCAAGAATTCTGCGGTTTGTCTTGAAATGGAAATATTCTCTTTGTTCAACAGTGAAAATTTCGACAGGCTGTTCATGATCTTCAAGTCTGCTTCTGATTTCACCTTCAATATCATCAAGTTTTTCGCCTTTTTTTATAACAACATAAAGATAAGGAAGGAAACAACCTTCATGCTCTTTATCAGCAGTGATTACAAAGAAACAATCATCAAGTTGTTCAATGTCAACAATCTTGTTTTCCATAACTGTTGTGTAAAGATAACCGCCGCCGAAACGTTTGTTAAGGCCTCTGCTGTAAACAAATATCTCGCCGTTTTCATTCATACAGCCATAGTCGCCGGTATGCACCCAGATCCTGCCATCTGCATGGCGTTGAAGTGTTTTTGCCGTGTCTTCTGCTGTTCCGTATCCAATCATGCTTGAAGGACCTGAAGTACAAATCTCACCTATCTGACCGTAATCAAGCTCGTTCTGTGTGCCGGGTTCAAAAACTGAGATTATAGTACCTCTCATTGGAACGCCGCCACCGCAGTTTCTGAAATCCTGATTCGGATGGGGATTTGCAACAGTAGAGCCAGCCTCACTAAGACCGTAACACATTGAAAATACTGCAGGGGAGTTGTGTTTTTTAAGAAATGCCTGAATGTTATCAAGCCACTTGTTATGTACAGGATCAGCACCGCCGCCGATTACATAAAGATCATCCATCGGATAATCATCAGGAATTCTCTTGCTCTTCATAAGAATGTCAGCCATCATGGGAATAGCAATCATTTGGTTTGGCTTGTAACGCATAAACTCCAGATCAATGTCCTCTGCCTCACAGAACGGATCAAGAATAAGATAGTTGCCTGAAGCTAAGTTGTACATGAGAATAGAGTTGACAATCGCAACGAGTGCAGGAGGTAAAAGAGAGTGAAGAACTCGGAGTGAAAATCCGATTCCGCCGGGGATAACGAGCTGACCAAGAACACCGTTCATTGTTCTTGCTGTATGAAGTACCTGCTTAGACGGACCTGTTGAACCGCTTGTATAAGAGCAGTAGAGCGGTCTGTCAGGATTTTTTTCGACAGAAACATCATCTGCAATTTTAGCTCCTAAAGCAATAAAGTCATTCCAGAGCAAACTTCTTTCGTCACATGCTGAATTCTCAGTATAAAGAGCTTGTATTGCATTTTCGATGTAGTCAGGAATTTCATCTTTTTTTGCATAAGTGTAAGGTGAAATAAGAACAAGCTTTTGAAGCTTCGAGTTGTCGTAATAGACTTTTTCTTCCTGTGCTGAAACAAAATCAAAGCAAACAGCAACCTTAGCGTTTGCTTCGCTTATTGCAGCAGCTTTTTCCTCCGGTTCACCGTCGTGGCAAACGATGGATGCACCGATTTTTTCAGCTGCGAGGAGAGTAAAAATAAACTCTGGAACAGTACGAAGAAAAACAACTATGCGATCATTTTCTTTTACACCGAGTGCAGTAAAGGCTTTTGCAGCTTTGTCTGTCTCTGCGAGAACATCATCAAGGGTGAATGTTTTTCCGTAATATTCAATAACTTCTTTGTTTGTTTGAGCATTATTTTTTATTATGAAGTCAGTAAGAGTATCATCAGAAGGTATGAAATTTCTTAATTCTTCAGGATAATACTGAAGCCAGGGTCTATCAACGGATGCTTTTTTTGTTGTAGTATTCATGTTTTTTTTGCTCCTTTTTTTGGGGGGATGGAACATTCTGACCTTATATAATAGGATTTTTGAAAGAGAGACAGAATGCACAAAATGTATCTAAATGAACTATATTTACAATCAGAGATATTATCACATAAACAATAGTCTTTTCAAGAACAATATCGATAATTATCAAAATGTTAACACTTTTAGCATATTTCTATTATAATTTAAGTTCAATTTGGAAAAAATATCCTATTATTTGCCATATTGGCATTTGCTATAACACGGCATGTTGAAAAGATAAAAAAATCATGATATAATAAAACAAAAAAAGACCCGTTCAACGGGTCAGACTCACACACTGTGAGGTCACATATGTGACGGATTGAATAAATTTTTATTTGAACGTGTAGTGTAATCTCATAAGGTAGTATGAAATCATGTTTATTTTATCATGAAAAATTTAAATTGTCAATATGTTAGGAGATTTTTTTATGAAGGATTATTATGTTGGTCTTGATGTCGGTACTGATTCTATTGGTTGGGCTGTAACTGATTTGAATTACAAAATTTTAAAATTTAAGGGGAACGCAATGTGGGGTATCCGATTGCTTGACGAGAGTAAAACCGCTGATGAACGCAGAGGTTTCAGAGGGTCGAGACGCCGTACACAAAGAGACAAATTCAGACTGGAATGCCTCGAAATGCTGTTTGATAAAGAAATTTCAAAAGTCGATCATGCATTTTTTCAGAGAATAAAAGAAAGCAATTTATATCTTGAAGATAAAACCGTTAACAGCAAATACTCATTATTTAATGACAAAAACTATACAGATAAGGATTATTACAAACAATATCCTACGATATATCATTTAAGAAAAGAGCTTATTGACAACTCTGCTTATCATGATATCAGATTAGTCTACCTTGCTGTTGCTCATATCATAAAAAACAGAGGGCATTTTTTATTTGATTCAGAGTTATTAGGCAGTAACAATTCTCCTGATTTTACACAAGTATGGTCAGAGCTTACCGTATACCTTTCTGAAAATTTTGAAATACAGTTGGACTGTAAAAATGTTGCTGTAATTCAGGATATTCTTAAAAATAAAGCATTATCAATAACAAAGAAAAAAGAATTGCTTGCTAAAGAATTCAGTATCACAAAGAATGATGAACCTCATTATTCTGTCATTTCTTTGCTTGCTGGTGCAACGGTCAACTCAGCATTGTTATTCAATGATGAGTCGCTGAAAGAATCCGATGCAAGCAAAATTACATTCAGCAGCGGATATGATGAAAAAGCTTCTGTTTATGCGTCCGTTTTCGGCGAGCAGTTTGAACTTGTTGAAAGACTCAAGGCGGTTTATGACTGGGCTGTTCTTGCGGATATTCTTAACAACAGAAAATATATATCATATGCTAAATGTGATATTTATAACAAGCATAAAACCGACCTTTCAACACTGAAAAAATATGTTAAAACATATATTCCCGAAAAATACAGACTGATTTTCAGTGAAAATAAAAGCGGTACAAATAACTATCTTGCATATTCAGGGCATAATTCAAAAGGATGTGTAGAAAAGAAATGTTCACAAATCGACTTTTTGGATTTTCTTAAGAAAAAGTTACCGAAAACACCGGCATCAGTTGAATACACAGCAATGTATGAAGAAATATCTCTTGGTACATTTCTTCCGAAAGCTGTCAGCAAAGATAATTCCGTTATACCCATGCAAATCAACAAGTCAGAGTTGACTGCTATTTTAAATAATGCCGCCGACTATTTACCCTTTCTTAAGGAAAAGGATTCTGAAGGAAAAACGGTTCTTGAAAAAATACTTGATATATTCTCTTTCCGTATTCCTTATTATGTAGGTCCGCTTAACAATCACAGCGATAAGTCTTGGATAGTTCGCAAAAATGAAAAAATCTATCCGTGGAATTTTGAAAAAGTTGTCGATGCAGATGAAAGTGCCGAAAAGTTTATTGAAAATCTTACAAGCAAGTGTACATACCTTACCGGGGAAGACGTATTACCGAAAAATTCATTACTGTACAGCAAATTCACCGTTCTTAACGAGTTAAATAATCTGAAAGTCAATGGTGAAAAAATCAGCGTTGAGCTTAAACAGAAGATTTACAACGATTTATTCCTTAACGGTTCAAAAGTTACAGAGAAAAAGGTTAAAAACTATTTAAAATCTGTCGGTATTCAGGATGCGGAACTCAGCGGAATCGACGGTGATTTTAAAAGTAACCTGAAGGTGTTTCGTGATTTTAAGCAGTTCAATCTGACAGAATCGGAAAAGAATGAAATTGTAAAAGCTATAACAATATTCGGCGATGATAAAAAACTGTTAAAAAAACGTCTTGTGAACCATTTTGGGCACAAACTGACCGAAGCTGAAATTAAATCAATATGCAAACTCAAATATGCAGGTTGGGGCAGACTTTCAGAAAAGTTTTTAACAGGTATCTTAGCAACAAATGCAGTAACAGGTGAAGTTGATTCGATAATAGGATTTATGTGGAGTACCAACCAAAACCTTATGCAATTATTGAGCGAAAATTATGATTTCCTTAATGCAATCAAAGAAGAAAACGGTGCTGATGAGTTCACGAGCCTGAAAAAAGAAGTAGAGAATCTGTATGTTTCACCAAAAGTAAAACGCCCCATATATCAGACAATGAAAATTGTTGAAGAGATTGTAAAAATTATTGGTTGTGCCCCGAAAAAGATTTTTGTAGAGGTTGCACGGGGCGAAGAAGCAAAAAAACGCACTGTTTCAAGAAAAAACAGTCTGATTGAGCTGTATAAGAGTTGTAAAAAAGATAGCTCCGAACTGATTGAATCATTATCAAAATGGGATGATTCAGATTTCAGAAGAGATGCTCTTTTCTTATATTATACTCAGATGGGCAAATGTATGTATACGGGAAAAATAATTCCTATTGAAGACATATTCAATAAAAATTTATATGATATAGACCATATTTTCCCGCAGTCAAAAATTAAAGATGATAGTCTTGATAACAGAGTGCTTGTTACCAAAATCTCAAATGAGGAAAAAGGCAATATTTACCCTATCAGTTCTGAAATACGCACAAAGCAGGCAGAATTCTGGAAAGTTCTTCTTTCCAAGGGGCTTATCAGTAAGAAGAAATATGACAGACTGGTAAGAAATACCGGTCTGACAGATGATGAGCTTTCTTCATTCATTAACCGCCAGTTGGTTGAAACCCGTCAATCCGCAAAAGCAATAGCACAATTACTCAATAAGCGATACAGTTCAGATATTGTTTATGTAAAAGCCGGACTTGTTTCCGAGTTCCGTCAGCACAATGATTTTATCAAGTGCAGAGATGTAAATGACCTTCATCATGCAAAGGATGCATATCTTAATATAGTTGTAGGTAATGTCTATGATACCCGTTTTACCCGAAACAAGGTAAACTTTATTAAGGGGTTACAGACAGGTGCCTACAGCCTGAATGCAATGTATAATTATGATACTCAGAATGCCTGGATCGCAAACGGTGAAAACAAATCTATTGATGTCGTAAGAACGACAATGAACAAAAACAACATTCGTTTCACAAGATATTCAGCAAAACAGCAGGGCGGATTATTCGACCAAAACATTCTGAAAAAAGGAAACGGACAGGTTTCAATTAAGAAAAATTCTCCACTTGCCGACATTTCTAAATACGGCGGTTACAACAAAGCAGCTTCAACTTATTTTGCAATTGTCAGCTATATTGACAAAAAAGGCAACAGATTTAAATCTTTTGTTCCGATTAATCTGTATGATGAGCATGAATACAGGTCAACTCCTGTTGAATATATCACAAGAGAGCTGTTGAAACTTGAGTCTGATGCAACTGATGTGCAGATCGTCGTACCTTGTGTTAAATATAATGCATTGATAAGTGTAAACGGATTCAGAATGCATATAAGCGGGAAAATGAACGGTGGCAAAAACTTAATATGCAAACCTGCGATACAGTTGGTTCTTGATTCGGGTTTTGAATGTTATATAAAAAAGATAAAAAATTATTTAAACAAGTGTGCTGAACTGAAAACGATAAAGGAAGTAACAAAATATGATGGTTTAAGCAAAGATGAAAACAAAAGAATATATGATACTATAAAAGATAAATTACTTTACAGTATTTTCTATGTTAAATTTTCAAAGCTTGCTGATTCTTTAGAAAAAAATGCAGACACATTCAGCTCACTGTCTGTTTATGAACAATGTTTTGTTTTAATTAATTTGTTAAACATAATACATTCCGATGTCAGAACCGGTGATTTAACATATATCAATGGCTCCAAAAACAGCGGGAGACTGACTATAGGAAATAAAATTATAGCTACAAATGATATTAAATCATTTAAACTGATTAATCAGTCGATTACAGGTATGTTTGAACAGGAAACAGAGCTTATTGATTAAATAAAGGAGTATCGGTTATGGGATGGAGAACTGTTGTTGTTACAAAACCGTCAAAACTGGAAATGCGAATGGGTTATATGGTCATACGTGACAGTGAAAATACCATTCGTATACATATCAGTGAAATATCAGTTTTGATTATTGAAAACACGGCTTCATCCGTAACCACTGCTTTATTGAGTGAATTGACAAAACAAAAAATCAAAGTTGTTTTTTGTGATGAAAAAAGAAATCCGTCTTCTGAACTTATTTCTTATTATGGCTGTCATAAGAGTTCTTTAATGCTGAAAAAGCAGCTTGAATGGAAAACAGAGAATAAACAGCTTATATGGACAGCTATCGTGTCTGAAAAAATCAGGTATCAGGCTCAGAATCTTGATTATTTCGGTTTGTCCGAATCAGAATTATTGTATAAATACATAGATGAGATTGAATTTAATGATGAATCCAATCGTGAAGGTCATGCTGCAAAGGTGTATTTTAATGCCCTTTTCGGCAAAAGTTTTTCACGTGACGATGACTGCCCCGTAAATTCTGCACTGAATTACGGTTACGGTATATTGCTGTCATGTTTTAACAGGGAAATTGTAGCCAATGGTTATCTTACTCAGCTGGGATTGTTTCATGACAATATGTTTAATCAATTTAATCTCGGCTGTGATATTATGGAACCGTTTCGACCTGTAATCGACAGATGTGTAAAAATAATGCATCCCGATAATTTTGATGCAGAGGAAAAACGTAAGATACTCACCGTTTTAAGTGATGAATTTATAATTGATGACAGAAAACAAACCTTACTTAATACAATTAAAATATATGCAAAAAGTGTTTTTAATGCAATTGAGAACAGTGATGCTTCTTGTTTACAAATGTACAGATATGAGTTATAGATTTATGAGAGTAATAGTATTTTTTGATTTACCTACAGAAACATCTGAAGACAGAAGAGCATACAGCAGATTCAGAAAAAAACTTATTAAAAGCGGTTTTATGATGCTTCAGGAATCTGTATATGTGAAACTTGCCCTTAACTCTACTCAGGTTGAACAGATAATAACCGATGTCAAAAAAACGCACACCGGAAAAGGACTTGTGCAAATACTGACTGTCACTGAAAAACAGTTTGCAAAAATGGAAATGTTGTGCGGTAAATGTAAAACCGATGTTGTAAATTCTGATGAAAGGTTACTGATAATATGATGGCTGCAGCAGATTTCTTATCTGAACCGTTGACTCTTTATGATAATATGATTAATATTATATGTGTAGAAAACAAGGCATTGTTCCGCAATATTATCAGATCCTTTTATGATGAAGACCCGGAAAAAATGAATATTGTTTTTTCTGAGAATTTTACACCTCTCAGATACAAAGGGAATATCTGTTTTGTATCGGATTTTTATCAGTTAACGGTGTCTCCCACAATTATTAAAAAACTTTATGATAATATTGCTTCTTTTTGCATAAATGAAATTACTCAGGAAACAGTAAATGTGAAAAAACAATTAATAAGTTTTATGGATACTGTTATAGAAAATTATGATTTTGATTTCAGCTATAATTATGATTTTAATTTGCAGGATTTGTTCAAAATGCATAATCTGAAACCAAATATATCTTCTGACAATCTTCTTGAGTCACTTTTGAATTTTATATTGCTTCTGAAAAAATACTCATCAGTCAAATGTTTTGTTTTGCTGAATCTTCATTTGTTTTTTAATAAAAATGAGCTTGAAATTTTTTATAAAGAAATAATATACAATCATATTCCAATCCTTGTTCTGGAAAACACAGCAAGTTTCTCAAAAAGTCAATATGAAAAAATCAGAATTATAGATAATGATTTATGCGAAATATATTGAAAATATTTTATCATTAAATTATAATGTAAGTGCCTTATAGGTTGCCCGACAGATGTAGTGACTGCCGCTTACTCTTACAGAAAGCACAATTCATTTTTTGATTTGAGGTTTGAGAGTAGTGTAATCTAATAAGGTAGTAAAACGATCAAGATCTTGACCACATATTTTTTATTGTTTGAGAGTAGTGTAATCTAATAAGGTAGTAAAACTTTGTACTTGTCTGCTGACGGGTCAATGTAGTTTGAGAGTAGTGTAATCTAATAAGGTAGTAAAACTAACTTTATTCAAGTCCCCTCCAGATTCACGTTTGAGAGTAGTGTAATCTAATAAGGTAGTAAAACAAGAGGGATTGCGTTCTTATCCTGTGAGTGAGTTTGAGAGTAGTGTAATCTAATAAGGTAGTAAAACTGCAATCGTGATAAATTCCAATCAATTCACGTTTGAGAGTAGTGTAATCTAATAAGGTAGTAAAACAAAGAAAGAAAACGGATATGTAACAGTTTCGTTTGAGAGTAGTGTAATCTAATAAGGTAGTAAAACAAAAATAAATAATCATCTTAATGCAATGTGGTTTGAGAGTAGTGTAATCTAATAAGGTAGTAAAACAATGGAAGCGTGTCAAAGACCTACAATGGCGTTTGAGAGTAGTGTAATCTAATAAGGTAGTAAAACCAAGAGTAACGTCGTATTGCTTTCTATCGAGTTTGAGAGTAGTGTAATCTAATAAGGTAGTAAAACACATAATCGGTTATGGCGGCGAGCACTCCGGTTTGAGAGTAGTGTAATCTAATAAGGTAGTAAAACTTGCAGTGTGCGGAGCTATTACAATAGACTGTTTGAGAGTAGTGTAATCTAATAAGGTAGTAAAACATTGACATCTTCCCTGCTTTGCACAAGTAGTTTGAGAGTAGTGTAATCTAATAAGGTAGTAAAACTACAACTGCATGCTCGTATGTGGTGCCGCGTTTGAGAGTAGTGTAATCTAATAAGGTAGTAAAACTAAAAAAATCATAAACATATCACCACATGAGTTTGAGAGTAGTGTAATCTAATAAGGTAGTAAAACGGATTTAATTTCCCCAATCATTCTTCCTTCGTTTGAGAGTAGTGTAATCTAATAAGGTAGTAAAACATCGCAGAGCCGTACCGCTCACGCATAGGTGTTTGAGAGTAGTGTAATCTAATAAGGTAGTAAAACCAGACCTTGACAAGTTTGCGTGATATTTAGTTTGAGAGTAGTGTAATCTAATAAGGTAGTAAAACCTGACTTACGAGAGGTCTCAACATCTTGCTGTTTGAGAGTAGTGTAATCTAATAAGGTAGTAAAACGGCACGTTTTAAATTATCTTCTCTTAATTGTTTGAGAGTAGTGTAATCTAATAAGGTAGTAAAACGCCAAAACCGAATCCATTTCTGCCATAGCGTTTGAGAGTAGTGTAATCTAATAAGGTAGTAAAACCAATACCACAGATCAGACAGGAAGCAACAAGTTTGAGAGTAGTGTAATCTAATAAGGTAGTAAAACAATCGTTGACCTTAAAACCACCCACAATGGTTTGAGAGTAGTGTAATCTAATAAGGTAGTAAAACTAAACTTCATCACCGTTTGTAAGCTCTGCGTTTGAGAGTAGTGTAATCTAATAAGGTAGTAAAACATGTCGAACACCTCTAAGCAGTGATACTAGTTTGAGAGTAGTGTAATCTAATAAGGTAGTAAAACATTTAAAAATTGAAATGCTACCCAGAGCAAGTTTGAGAGTAGTGTAATCTAATAAGGTAGTAAAACTTAATGAACTTATGAACTCCTGTTGCTCTGGTTTGAGAGTAGTGTAATCTAATAAGGTAGTAAAACTATTTTTATCCTACGGTCAACAACTCTCCAGTTTGAGAGTAGTGTAATCTAATAAGGTAGTAAAACAAATACGGTTCTACATAGACCATAGTGAAGCAAAATTTTTTAAATATGCTGCAGATATTTGTTCTGATGGAAAACCACACACTTTAAAAATTCTTTCTGAAAAATGCATGTGTGATAGTTGCCGTGCAGTTATGGAAGATTTAAAAAAGCAATTTCCTAATGTTATTCTTGAAGTTGTTTCAGGTCGTGCTGACAGAGTAAAAGGAAATAAGAATAAACCGTGGGATATTTTTATGTAATGAAAGATGGTGAATAATATGAGAGCGAAAGATGATTATACGTATCAAGAGTATAAGACTGGCATTTTCGATAAGTTTAATCTGTGGAAAAATCATAATTGGACACCAAAACAAGTGACTGATGACTTAACTGAGGAAGATAATGAATACTTAGTTGATACTTCGCTTGCTCTCTGGATGATTGCCATTGCAAGGTATGAAACGGAATATGATATTCTTGAAGAAAGAGTGCAAAAACAAGTTTCATATCACATCGGTCGTTACGAAATCGGCAAATACTCTGATGTAACCGATGAGGAAAAGGAAGAACTTGAAGCTGACATTAAATATATAAAAGAGCATACAAAACTCTATGAAATTGAAGCTTCAATTCTTAATAAGGACTAACAATTAACACAACAAATTAGCAATCGTACAAAAGTACGGTTGCTTTTTTAGTATGACGGGCATATCAATGCTCTGTGGTGAAAGTCCACCGAGGCGTA
>CAZTFS010000067.1:0-12129 GCA_964613045.1 uncultured Eubacteriales bacterium | reverse complement strand
ACAATGTACAATTTACAATCGTGCAGATGTAGCGATGCCGGCGGTTTTTTTGTAAATCATTGTACATTGTAAATTGTAAATTGTTCATTGATAATTCTGATTTCTCCCTCTTGTAATATTCATTTAACCGTTATATAATCATAATAACATAAATGTACAGGAGAATGAAAATGCACTTATTGAAAGTTGACAAGGATCATTATCAGGGACAGGCAGATCCCTTTATTTTAAAGACCGGCGGCAGATATTATATCTATGTTACGGGTCATGATGCGGTTTACGCCTATCAGTCAGACAATCTTTTTGAGGGTTGGGAGTATTACGGCGTCGTTATGACCGTACCCGATCATAATTCATTCTGGGCACCCAGCGTAATTGAGCTTGACGGAAAATTCTATATGTACAACTCCATTGAGATCTATGACGATGAGCCCGATAAGGGCGGACACAGAGGAGCAATGCATGTTTCCGTTGCAGACAACCCCTTAGGACCTTTCACGGGCACAACACAGATCCTTCATCCCTTTTCGATAGATTCCCATATAGTTCAGAACGAGGCAGGACTTTTCCTGTTTTACTCTGCCAATAAGTTTGAGGGTGAAAGAATAGGAACTTGTATCTATGTTGACAGAATGCTCGATCCGTTTACACCTGCAGGGGAGCCTGTTCTTGTGCTTGAGCCCACACTTGATGAGGATATCTACAGACGTGACCGCTACAAAAAGGGGCAGCACTGGCACACGATAGAAGGTGCATACTACTTTAAAGAGGGCGACTGGCATTATCTTATGTACTCGGGCAACTGCTACGAACAGCCCACGTATTATATCGGATATGCAAGAGCAAAAACTGACGAGTCGGACCTTACGAAGATAAAATTCAGTAAATATCCTGATGAGAATACATATCATCCCGTAATCAAAGCAAATGATTTTGAAGAAGGCACGGGACATCATTCAATGATAAAAGAAAACGGACAGTGGTACGCAATATACCATGCAAGGGATTACGGTGACGAGCTTAACGCATTCGATGCAAGAAACGCCCGAATCTGCAAAATAAACGTTGACGACGGCATAATAACGGCAGAGAGATACAAAGACCGCATTTGAGAAGCAATAATTTATCAATAAAAGCCACACCTTTCTCCGGTATGGCTTTTATTGTTATATATCACTGTAATTTTTTAAATCTCGGGCATGTCTATCGGAATACCGCCCTGAACGGCAGATTCATGAGCAAGGATTCCGGGCAACGACATGTGAATTGCAAAGTCAACGTCAAGCACGGGCTTTTTGTTTTCCGCAAGACATTTGATGAAGTCCTTTACCATCTTTGCATCCGCTCCGCCGTGACCGCTTGAATCTTCACCCTCGTAGCAGGTGGTTACGGGAATATCAATTTTTGATGATGCGTGGAATGTCCCGGGCACACTGTAAAGACTTGCAAGGGAATGTGCATTATCCACCACAGTTCTGCGATCTGTTTCGATCGTTCCTCTTGTGCCGCAGATACGGTAGTTATGGTCATAGCTTGTGTATGCACCGAAGCTGACAAGAAGTCTGATAACTGCACCCTTTGCTGTTTTGAAAAGTCCTACGCCGGTAGCTTTCTGACCCGGACAGTTAGGATCGTATTCAATATCCGCTTCCATGCCTGTTACGCTGACGATCCTGTCGTTCATAACGTAAAGCAGAGGTCCCAGCTCGTGTGTAAGATATTTGATAGCGGGATTGATCGTTCTCCAATGTCCCTTGGGATAATATGTGGGCGAAAAATCGTTGGGGTCAAGAGCGTGAAGATACTCTGCCTCAGCATAAACAATATCACCGAACTGACCGTCCTCGTGCATCTTCTTCCATGTTTCGATAAATGCCCAGTAACAGCAGTTTTCAGCAGCCATATATGTAAGCTCAGGGTGTGCAGTAACAGCCGCCTTGAGCTGTCTTGCCTCATCAACGGAATTTACGGAAGGTATCTCGCTGAGAACATGCTTGCCTGCATCAAGAGCCTTGATAACGACAGGCACATGGTAAACAGCTTCCGTTGCGACGATAACCGCATCAATATCTGACTTGAGCATTTCGTCATAATCGCTGAAACGGAGGATATCGGGATCATTAAGAACCTCTGAAAGCTCCTCGTAGCCCGACTTGAGAATATCAGGGTTATGATCGCAGCAGGAAATGAGCTTCGCATTTTTAATTCCTTTAAGGCATCTTGCGACGGCAGTACCTCTGCCGAGACCTACAACACCGACTTTTATTAATTTTTCACTCATTTATAACACTCCTTACAGGTGTAAGATTCGTTTAACGTCCATATTCTAACACAACAAGATCAGCAAATCAACAAAAATCAAAATTCTGTCCGTACATATATTTAAAAATTTCATGTTTGTTTAAAATTCAACATAAACTTTTCTTTATTTCAGAAAACATTCGCAAAGCTGAGCTTTTCACCCTGTCTGACAGACTCAATATAGCCCTCAATACGCACACGGCAGTCCTGCACATCTTCCTGACGATCCGCCTGTGCGTATTTTTTCATGGCACTTATCTCCTCATCTAAGGAATCAACATCATCATGCATAAGAAACAGGGAAAGAAACGTTTTTTTATTCTGCCACAGCGAAAAGACACTTTCCACATCATTCTCAACGGTGTAAAGAATTTCTTCAAGAGTATTATCAATTTTAATATTTGCCCAAACAGAAAATCCCAAAGAAAAGGCTATTATCAGCACGGCGGCGATCACACGTTTCATTTTTTCTGCTCCTTTTCAATAATGTTAAAATTCCCGTTCTTGTCAGAGGACATCAGAAGTATGTTTTTCAGATCAAGCCCCTTTCTTTCGAGAATATCATTCAGCTTATCTTTTGTCATATCGCAATTACCCATGGCTGTTTCAACCATCTGTCCGTCAGAGATAATAACGCACTGCAAACCCTCATTACTTGCTTTAAGTCGGGCATCACCCACAGTCACTCCCCTTTTTTCAGGCTTTAACAACACGCTGAGCGTACCGTCAGTTTCCGCAACGGCATACTGCACATCACCAATATCAAAAACATCTTTCTGTCGGAGTGCTTCAAGCAGATCGTCAACTGTGTAGCGAAGCTGTCTGAGACGTTCCTGATCGAGCACACCGTCTTTTATAATAACAACGGAATTACCCTGCAAAAGCGAACGGAATTTAACACTTTTCATTGATATTGCAGATATGATTATCTCAAATGCTGCCAACAACAGCACTGCTATAACGGAATTTATCAAAGGGATATCGTTGTCCTGCATCGGGATCGCCGCAATTTCGGAAATAAGTATTGTAATTACAAGCTCACCCGGCTGAAGCTCCCCTATCTGCCTTTTTCCCATTATACGCATTATGATTATCAGCAGAATGTAAAGTATAAGCGTGCGTATCATTGTTACAAGCATAAAAAATCACCCTTGTTATCATTTCCCGAAGCAAGAAGAATATTCTTACTCACATCGGGGATAACAATACAGGTGAAATTTATGAAAAAGTTTTTCAGTTTTCTGACAAAATCAAAGGAAAATCTGTCCGAGCCTGTAAAAAGCACTTCTCCCGAGGAAATCCCCGAAGGGATATGCACTCGTCTTGACGACAATATCATCAAACTGCGTGAGATGTTCGGTGAGAGCTTTGATCTGGTAATAAAACGAAGTGATATAAACGGCATCAAGATTGCTTTCGTTCTTCTTGACGGAATGTATAACAACCTGCTGGTCTCGCAGGCAGTGGTAAAGCCCATACTCAGCACAAAATTCGCCGCCACAGAGCCGAAGATGATCTTTGACTACGTCTCAACCTTCCGTGTCAGCGAGTGCGACTCAAAAGAACTGCTGACAATGGCAGATGCAGTGAGTCTGCTTATTTCGGGCTGTATGCTGTTTTTTGCGGACGGAGTTCCGAGATGCCGCAGCTTCAGTGTTCAGGGATATCCGAAAAAGTCAATAGACACCCCTGAATCCGAAACTCAGGAAAACGGCTCACATGAGGGCTTTGCGGATATGTACAAGGACAATGTGACGCTTGTAAGGAGAAGACTAAAAGACCCCTATGTAAGATTTGAAGCTGTTACGGTGGGTGAAACCAGCCGTACATCGGTATGCATGTGTTATCACGCAAAAAGAGCCGATCCCGTGGCTGTCAACAACGTTAAATCAAAGCTTAAATGTATCCACATTGATATCGTACCCGGTTCGGGAGCAATAAAACCCTTTCTCGAAAGCGGTCAGCCTTCATTTTTTTCAACAGTGGGCGTAACGGAACGGCCCGATGTTTTTGCATCAAAGATTGCCGAGGGCAGAATCGGGATAATCGTTGACGGCACGCCCTATGCACTCATAGTACCTCATCTGTTTATAGAAAATTTCCATTCCCTCGACGACTATCTGAGCAGACCATATTATGCCGCAATATCGAGATTTTTAAAAATTCTGTGCTTTTTTCTCGCCGTTTTTCTTCCCGGAACGTATGTGGCAGTGGGAACATTTCATCAAGAGATCTTTCCGTCAACAGTCATATACGATATCGTTTCGTCGCTTCAGAACACACCCTTTCCGCTGGTGATCGAATCCCTCGTTATCCACTTCATATATGAGATAGTTCGTGAAGCAGGCTTGCGGATGCCGAAAACAGTGGGACATGCGGTAAGCATAGTGGGAGCGTTGGTAATCGGTGATGCGGCTGTTACGGCGGGGCTTATCAGTGCACCGATGCTTATTATCGTCGCAATTACGGCAATTTGCTCCGCTGTTACTTCAACACTGCATCAGCCCTCTTCCATTCTGCGTATGATATTCATAATTGTCGGCGGAACAATGGGGCTTTACGGCATAATGCTGGGCTTTGCCCTTGTTATCGTTGACCTTTGCTCACAAAGCTCCCTTGGTGTTCCGTTCACTTCTCCCATATCTCCGTTCGATGCCTATGCTTCAAGGGACAGCCTTATTTTTGCCGGTTGGAAAAAGGTCGGAAAACGTTTTATAAAAATTCAGAATCTGAAAGGAAGCAGTACTGATGCAGGCAACAGCTAAAATCACACCTTTTCAGTTTTACAGTGTTTTGTTTCTCTCGAGAGTGTTTTCCCTTGTCACCTACGTATCCAGCGTAAGGGGAACACTCTCCGCGTCGGCAGAGGTTGTTGCCGTGATCATAATGACCGTGATTCTTTTCATAACCACGATCCCCACAGCAATACTTGTAAAAAAAGATTCGCAATCCTCCATACTTACAAGAGCTGCCTGCATATCCCCGCTGATGCAGAAAGTGGTATGCATCATATACATGGCAGGCTTAATCTATAAAGGAATAATCACAGCCGCAAGATTTGAGCTTTTGCTGGGTTCGGTCATGTTTCCCGAAACCAATGTGCTGTTTTTCGTGGCAATACTTCTCCTCTCCGCAGCGTTTTTTGCCTGTCGCGGCATTGAAGCAATCGGAAGATCGGCAGTAATTTTTCTCGTCCCCGTATTCTTCGCTCTCGGGTTCGTTTTTCTGACGCTTACAGATGACTTTGATATGCTCAATTTTTCGGCAATTTACACCGATGAAACGATGAATATTATTGATGCGGCGGTATATTCGGCATCACGAACCGGCGAAACAGCCGCAGCGGTGCTTCTTTTACCGTTCGTAAAGAATCACAAGCCGAAACATCTTTATATATGGCTGGGTACGGTATCTGCCGTCATAATAATAACCGAAACAATGATCTCGGGCGTACTGGGCGGCTTCGGTGAAAATCAGCTTTTCAATATGTACTCCCTGTCTGTTCTTGCAAAATTCGGTTTTATTGAGAGAATGGATGCCATCATCTCCTGCATATGGATGATATGTGCGGCGGTAAAGCTGGCAGTTGTTTTTTATCTGTGCAAAACCGTTCTCGGTTCTCTTTCGGGCAAAAACAGAACCATAACTTATATAAGCATAAGTGCAGCAGTTATATTTATCGGCATGATGCTGATATCTTTGAGCATAGTCAATTTTGCTGACGTAATAAGATCCCCGCTGACGATCATTTTTTATTTTCTGATAGTGGTTTTCGTTCCGCTGACGGTCATCATCGCAGAAAAGATAAAGGAGAAAAGAAATGAAAAAGCTTAAATTTATATTTTATCTTTTCATTATGATGCTGACATTTTCTTCTTGTATGGCAGAAGATACGGAAATAAAAAACCGACTTATCATCGAGGGTATCGGCATTGATTACGACAGCGAAAACAGTGAATATGTGCTGACAGTTCAGGCGTTGGCTGTCGGCACATCGGGTCAGGGAGAAGAGGGAGTCTCATCTGCACCTGCCGTAAATTACACGGTATCCGGAAAAACAATAGTCAGTGCACTCAATTCCCTTTGCGAGAACACCGGCAAATATCCTCTTTATTCTCAGAACAGAGTAATCGTTATCGGCTCGTCACTTGACTGTTCGAAAATTGCCGCTGCACTTGATTATCTTGTCCGTGAAAACACTGCACGTCCCGATGTATATGTTGCTGCCGCAACATCAACTGCCGCCGAAATTCTGAAAATTCAGCAAAACGGTGAAATCCCCGCAAAAATAATTGAAGAGTCCATACGGGAATGTAATATAAACTCCCTTGCGAAGGACACGGAGCTTTATAATGTCGTCAATCTCTATCAGGAAAAAACCACCTCGTTTACAATGCCGTTGCTCGAAACAGACAAAGACAGGAATACCGACAGCGACACTGTAAAGGTGACGGGAACATGGGCTCAGACACGCAACGGACAAAAAAATCACCTGTCTTCCGAAGAGACGGTGATGTTTAAATTCATTACTGACGATATTGAGTTGGGAACAATAAGTCTTGCTGTGGATGAAAAACAGACAGGTCTTGATATTATCAGATCAAAGACAAAAATTAAAACTGAGCTCAGAGACGGCAATCCTCATTTTACAATAAAAATCAAATGCAGTCTTGATCTTGTGGAGTACGGCGACCCGAATTTCAGCAGTATAACCGAATCGGAGATCGGAAAAATACGACAATCTGCAGAAAATTATATCAGCTCAGGAATAAAAGAAGTCATTAACCGACAGCTCAAGGATGAAAAATGCGATATTTTCCGTTTCGGCAAATATCTGGAGCTAAAATATCCGGATGTTTATGTAAGTTTGTCCGAAAACTGGGAAGAGGCACTTTCCTCCTTCACTTTTGATGTTTCTGTAGAGGCAACAGTACGGAAAATAGGTCAGGAAACACTGAAAGGGTAGGCTGACGGGAGTAATCCGAAAATTCTCAGGTGATACCGATAACAGCACAGTAAACAGCCTCCGCACCGTTCAGATGCAGGACTTTTGCACATTCATTCAAGGTCGTGCCGCTTGTTTTGACGTCATCAACAAGCAAAATTCTCTTTCCCTCAACCGTTGAAGGCTCACTGCAACCGAAAACGCCGAAAACATTACCGCTTTTCATATACCACGGCAGATCGTGCTGACGTCTTGTTTCAAAAAGCTTGACAAGCAACGGTTCAACAGGCAAATCCATACGCTTACCAAGCTCCACTGCAAGAGCTTCACACTGATTGAACCGTTTTTCTTCTGTTTCCGATGCAGTCTGAGGGACAAAGGTTATTACATCAATATTATGGCAATCAAAGTCATTCCTTACACTGCGTTCGATACACTTTGCGAAAAACTCGGCGGAATGCAGATAATGACCGTATTTCCAGCTGAGAATACCTTTTCTGACATTGCCCTTATACATGTAGGGAGCTGTGATCCCCTGATAAAATTTTGCTCTGCCTTTGCAGGAGCAATCGTCCTTATGTTTACCGCAGAATGTACACTTCGGTGAGGGAATAGGTTTTTCCGTGCGGCGGCATTGGGGACAGATCTCTGTTTTATGAAAAACTATCTTACCGCAGAAATGGCATCTGTCGGGATAAATTGTTGCTCGAAAGGAATCAAGCCAACGCACAAAAACACCACCCTTTTTTCTTTTGATAAATTATTGCTTTATGTGTTTCATCGTTATTTCAACACAGTCCGTAATAAGCACGCTGTTCATACCCATTATTGTAGTGTTGATCTTATTGTTAAGAGGCATTGTCCACTCTTCGTCAATGTTATCGGCACCTGTCATCATGCCGATGACCGAGCCTGCAGTTGCACCGTTGCAGTCCGTATCAAAACCCGACTGCACCGCTGTACATACAGTTTTGCCGAAATCACCGCCGCCGTAAAGCAGAGCCGCAGTAACTATCATCGCATTGGGAATGGTATGGCACCAGCCGTGAGAGGAGACCTCGTCATACTTCGAATGGATATATTTATAACAATCCTCGTATGTTTTTCCGTCGTTGAAGCTGTCAATGATATACATGACCTCTTCATAGAGCCTTGAAGTATGGGGAATCTGTGCAAGACCGCCCTTTACTGCATCAATAACACTGTCCGTCACAGCTGCACACGCTATCATTGCACTTGCAAACATCTCGCCGTAAATTCCGTTTTTCACATGAGATATCCGTGCATCACGGAACGCCATCTCTGCCGCTTTTTCACCGTCTCCGGGATTTATGAAACCGAAATAATCGCCTCGTATCTGTGCCCCTATCCATTCACGGAATTTATTTTTGTAAACGGCTGATGCAGGCGGTGCAAAACCGTTTATAAAGTTTGTGTATGCAACTCTTTCCGCAGTAAAATATGCAGTTCTGGGCTGTTTGTCAAGCCATGTGTCAACGATATTTTTGCTCGAAAAATCTCTGCCGAACTTATCGACAATATACTGATACATAACAGTGTAATTAGTGTCATCATCGGGCGGCATACCGTCAACCGTATCTGCCCAGCACTTATCTTTCAGCCAAAAATCGTATCGACCGCACATTTCATCGGTAATATCAGAGCTTAGAATGTATCTGTGCATGGGATAATTGCCGATTTCCCTGAGCATCGGGACAAGCTCACAGGCACGCATACCCTCAACAGGCTTACCCATAAGACAGCCGCAGACTCTGCCCAGCCATGCACCGTGGATTCTGTTTCTGAGTTCAGCATCATCGGGCATTTTTGAGCTGAAAACGTAAGGCTTGCGAAAAGCTATGATGTCCTTAAGCTCCGACGGCTCGTTGTATTTATAGCCATCACGCACAGATGCATTGATAACATAATCAAAAATCACATCAGCCAGTTTTTCCCTGTTGGGACTCGGTTCGAGAGATGCAACCGCCTCAAACAGCGGTTTAAGATATTCAACATCAAGCCCCTCATCCATGCACTGCATATATTCTGTCATCAGTTCGTCTGAATAAAGCTCACCCTCGTTGGGGTTATAATCAGGCAAAACAGTTCTCATATCTTCCATCAAAAAAACCTCCGTTTCACTTTACTGTTTGTGTTTATCAAGAAACTCAATAAAGTTCTTCCAACTGTGGCGTGAAAAGAAATGCTTTGAATGAATTATAAAATAGCCCACATGCCCGTCAAGAAGACTTTCACCTGCTTCAAGATAACGGTCACAGCCCGAAAGCCCCGTCAAGCCTTCTTTTTCCCAAGCTTCGGAAGCGGCAAGACAGCATATCTGCTGAGATTCGACATCCGCCCAGTAATCAAGGTCACATGAACCGACGGCAACATATCGGGGAGAAACGGAAGCGAGCAGATAATGCTGATCGAAAGTGTCCGAAATATTCTTTTGGGCATATTTAAAATAGTTTTTGCAGAACCAGAACGGAAATCTTTCTACAATATCAGATATGTTTTCACCACGCTGACGAAGATCTCTGTCAATATGGGCAAACCTTACTCCCGTGCTTCCGTGGGCAACGGCATCACCTGCACAGCCTGCCGCATTTGAAAAAGCAAAGCTGAAGCGTTCATCAATCATGGCTGTATACAAAGCAGTCTTTCCGAGCCGTGAATGACCTGCTACAGCCACATTATTCTTATCCGTTCCCTCAAGAGTCAGACCGTAATCAAGCACACGCATCGCCGCCCAGCCCCAGATACCTATCTTACCGCAAGTCACATCCGTATTCTGTCCATCGGGAAGAAGCAAGGGGGCTAATCCCGTAGAAAAATCCCCATCATCACTGCTTATATCCGTATAGCAGAAAAGCAGATAATCCACATCATACTCCGAAAGCTCCTCACGGGGAAAATAATGTGATTTTTCCATGGAATGAAAATTGTTGACGAGAATCAGCGGACGTTTTTTACCGTCCGTATGCAGAAGCCTGTCGATTCTGAAAGTATGGCTTTTGCCGTTAACGGAAACGGTCATATCAACGTACGAAAATGCAACCTGACCGCAGCAATAACGATCTTCAACTGTTGTCGGCTCTGTCACACTCAGGGAATATTGAACATCGGGCAGGTAGCCGTAGACCTCACGTTGCATTATATCTTTCATTTCCTCACGGCTTCTAAGACCGGGAAGATTTCTGTTTTTCAGCTCCGAATATAACATTTTTATACCTCTTAAAAGAAACTGAAACCATTGTAGCATTATTTAACCAAAAGTACAATGAATTCAAAAAACTTTTTCAACAATCAAAGCCGCCTCGGATGAAGCGGCTTTCTTGCTTACTTATGCTGATAAACTCTTACATAGTCAACAACAAACTCTGCGGGCCAGTTTTCATCGGGTGTATTGCTTATCTTGCCTGTACCGTGTCTGTCTGAGGACTGAACGCCGTCACTTCCTGCAAATTCACAGGAAAGTATGAGATACTCGGGATTCTGAGACACTCCGCCTGTAGAAATTCTGCCTGTTTCAACGCCGTTGACATAGAAAATGTATTCATCTTCCGTCCATTCAAGACCGTAAGTGTTAAACTCGGTGTAGGGATCATTTTCAATCAGCACCTTGCCGATAAAATCGCTCTTTTCATCCTCACCGTATCCGTCATAGTGAATACCGCTGATAATGCAGTCATTGCCCCACCAATTATCCTTATAGTACATGGATTCAAAGATGTCAACTTCAGTACCGTCCTGTCCTGAACCGTCAACGTTGTAAACGCCTTCATTCATCATCCAGAATGCACTCCACATACCCGTAGCGGCAGGTAATTTGCAACGGACTTCATAATAACCGTAGCACTGCTCAAACTTGTCACGGGTGGTTATACAACCTGTGTACCAACCTGCTTTATACTCATCAAAATCAATGACAGAGCCCCATTTTTCTTCGTAATAATTCTCAAGAGGTTCTTCCTTGTATTCAGCAGAGATAATGAGATTGCCGTCTTTAACACTGACCATATCCTCATGCCAGTAACCGCCCTTACGGGCAGTTATCCACCAGGAAAAGCCCCATTTTGATCTGTCAAGAGTATCGCCCTCGAATTCATCGCTCCATGTCAGCTCATATTCGGAAAGGTCAATCTCTTTTCCGTTGGGAAGATTGCCGATATCCGATGAGGTGGGAAGAGTAATATTAAACGCCAAAAAGAGTGAAAGAATTGCAATAATAAGTGCTTTAAACATAAATATTCACCTTTCTTTTTTTCTTATGCATTTATTATATACTGTCTGTAAGTTGCAAGTCAAGCGGTATGCAATATTTCATTCAGATCATTCTGCACAACATTTTTTATAGAGCTGTCCGAACTTCCGACGATATCGCAGGACTCAACAGGATGTACAACCATTGTTATCACATCTCGGCCTTTTCGTGGATAAGAGGCTCTATCCCCTCGGCATAAAGATGAGAAGTATCAGAATATCTCAGACATGTGGGAGCCGTTACACCGTTTTCGTTGTTCTCGAACTCGATTACCGTTACACCCGAATGCTCGTAGTCAAAGCCTGCCCACATGATATGCAGAGGAATATGAAGAAGGACGGATATCCATGCTCTTGAAAATGCCGCATGGCAGAACAGTGCAACCTTTTCATTACTTGGCTTTAATATCTTATAGACTCCGTTTTCATAACGGTATCCCAGTCTTTCAAGAAACTCATTTCCGTTTTTTTCAATATAATCAACAGCCTTTTTCATCTGTGAATCACGGATATAGTCACATTCATAAGCCTTGTCAAAAGGCAGATCCTGATTGCCGTTTTCACGGTATACCGTATTCTGAACAAGCGAAACCGACTTCATTGTGCCGTCAGGCATG
>CAZTFS010000066.1:0-12686 GCA_964613045.1 uncultured Eubacteriales bacterium | reverse complement strand
AGAAGGTTTCTCATCTTATCGAAGTAACCGAAGCTTAAGAAAGGATGGGTCAAACTAATGAAATTACATGAGTTAGCACCTGCGGCAGGTTCAAACAGACCTTCCAAGCGTATCGGCCGTGGTCCTGCATCAGGTCAGGGCAAGACTGCCGGTAAAGGTCACAAAGGTCAGAAAGCACGTGCCGGTTCAGGTCCCCGTCCGGGATTTGAAGGCGGCCAGATGCCCCTTCAGAGAAGAATACCCAAGAGAGGCTTCAACAACATCTTTGCAAAAGAGATTGCTATCGTAAATGTTTCAGCTATCGCTGATAAGTTTGAAGACGGCGCAGTCGTTGATATCGAGGCTCTCAAGAATGCAGGTCTTATAAAAGACGAACTTGATGGTGTTAAGGTTCTGGGTAACGGTGAGATCACCAAGAAGCTTACAATTAAAGCTAAT
The DNA here is from genome assembly GCA_964613045.1 of uncultured Eubacteriales bacterium. Classification (GTDB taxonomy): domain Bacteria; phylum Bacillota; class Clostridia; order Oscillospirales; family Acutalibacteraceae; genus UBA1081. Next base: position 12,248 of record CAZTFS010000066.1, on the reverse strand, counting down.
GCTTTCTCTGCAGGCGCTAAGGCAAAAATCGAAGCTGCCGGCGGTAAGGCTGAAATTCTTTAATTGCACCACAATCTGATTCGGTCAAACCGAAAAAAGATAAGGAGCGTGTAATAAAATGATTCAGACAATAAAAAACGCCTGGAGAATTCCTGAGCTCAGGAAAAAGATTCTTTTTACGGCATTGATAGTTCTGATTTTCAGACTCGGCGCTGCGATTCCGGTTCCTTTTGTGAGCATTGGTACCGAAGGTCTGCTCGGTTCAGGCAGCGGTACAGGAACATTCTTTGATTATATTAACATGATCTCCGGTAATGCTTTCAACTTTGGTACAATATTCGCAATGTCGATAACACCGTACATCAACTCTTCAATTATCATTCAGCTTCTTACAGTTGCAATTCCTCCTCTTGAGAGACTCTCAAAAGAGGGTGAAGAAGGCAGAAAAAAGATCGCTGCTATCACAAGATATACATCTGTCGGTCTTGGTCTTCTTCAGGGTTCTGCATACTATGTATTCCTTCGCAGTCAGGATGCTCTTTCTGCAACAGATAATACATTTGCTGAAGTTTTCCAGGCAATCACAATCATTCTTATTCTGACAGCCGGTACAGCTATTACAATGTGGCTCGGCGAGCAGATAAATGACAAGGGCATCGGTAACGGTATTTCGATTCTTCTTTTCGCAGGTATCGTTTCCAGAATTCCGACTTATGTAACTGAGCTTTACAGCTACTTCCAGTACGGCGGCATCTATTATGCACTCGTTCCCGTCGCAGCTGTATGTATTCTTCTCCTTGTTGTTTTCATCGTATGGATGGATAACGCAGAGCGTAGAATTCCCGTTCAGTACACTAAGAGAGTTGTCGGACGTAAAATGTACGGCGGACAGAGCTCACATATTCCCATCAAGGTCAATATGTCAGGTGTTCTCCCCGTTATCTTTGCAAGCTCAATTCTTTCACTTCCCACAACAATTGAGATGTTTGTAAATCCTGCTGAAGGTTCAGGTTGGGCAACATTCTTCAGCATCTTCTCAAGTGATCATTGGGCATATGCAATAATCTATTTTGTTCTTATCATATTCTTCGCATACTTCTATTCTTCAATTCAGTATAATCCTATTGAGATGGCAAACAATCTTGCTAAGAACAGCGGTACAATCCCCGGCATTCGTTCTGGCAGACCCACTTCGGATTATATTGCAAAAGTTATCAGCAAGATCGTTCTTCTCGGCGCACTGCTTCTGAGCGTTGTTGCTCTCTTCCCGATCATATTCTCACAGATTACAGAACTTATCTGTGTAACTATCCTCGGAAACAACACAGGCGTTTCGATTTCACTGGGTGGTACATCGATCATAATTCTTGTCGGTGTTGCTCTTGAAACCGTACAGCAGCTTGAGAGCCAGATGATGATGCGTCATTACAAGGGCTTCCTTGATTAAGGAGGAAGATGATATGAATATTATTTTCCTCGGTGCTCCCGGTGCAGGTAAAGGAACGCAGGCTGAAAAAGTAAGCGAAAAATTAGGAATCCCCACGATCTCAACGGGTAACATTATCCGTGAGGCACTTAAGAACGGCACTGAAATGGGGCTTAAAGCAAAAGAGTACATCGAAGCAGGTAAGCTTGTTCCCGATGAAGTAGTTATCGGTATTATAAAAGACAGACTTTCTGCCGATGACTGTGCAAAAGGATTTATCCTTGACGGCTTCCCCCGCACTATTCCTCAGGCTGAGGCACTTGATGCTATGGGCATCGTGATTGACAAGGTAATCGATATCGAAGTCAAAGACGAAGCAATCGCAAAGAGAATGTCCGGCAGAAGAGTATGTGCAGCATGCGGTGCATCCTATCATCTCGAATACAAGAAGCCCGAAGCAGACGGTGTATGTAATCTCTGTAAGGGCGAGCTTGTTCAGCGTAAGGATGATGCTCCCGAGACCGTTCTTGAAAGACTCAAGATTTATCACAGCGAAACCGAACCGCTGAAGGATTACTACAGCAAGACCGGTAAGCTGAAGATAGTTGAAGGTCAGGAGGAGGTTGCTGATACAACCGCACTTACCTTCAAAGCATTGGAGGATTAAGCATGGTAGTGCTGAAAACACGCCGGGAAATAGAACTCATGCGTGAAGCGGGCAGAATTTCCGCTATGGCACTAAAAGTTGCAGGAGAAGCCGTTCGACCGGGAGTTTCAACTCTTGAGATCGACACCGTAGCCCGTAAATATATAGAAAGTCAGGGTGCAGTACCGAACTTTCTTGGGCTTTACGGTTTTCCTGCCACAGCATGTATTTCCATAAATAACGAAGTAATACACGGCATTCCTTCAAAGGACAGGATCCTTAAAGAAGGCGACATTGTAAGTATTGACTTAGGTGCTCGGAAAAACGGCTATAACGGCGATAATGCTGCCACATTTGCTGTCGGAAAAGTTTCCGATGAAGCACAGCGGCTGATAGACACGACCCGTGAAGCTCTGTATGTAGGACTTAAACAGGCTGTCCCCGGCAACAGGATCGGTGATATAGGTCATGCGGTGCAGGTGTATTGCGAGGAGCGAGGCTATGGCGTTGTCCGTGATTTTGTCGGACACGGCGTAGGAAAGGAGCTCCATGAAGATCCTTCGGTTCCGAATTTCGGATCTCCCGGCAGAGGAGTTCGTTTATTGCCGGGCATGACTATAGCTGTTGAGCCAATGATAAACCAGGGAACCTGGGAAGTGGATCAGTTGTCAGACGGATGGACCGTCGTAACAAAAGACGGTAAGCTGGCTGCACATTTCGAGCATACCGTAGCCATAACAAAAGACGGCGACTGCATGATCCTCACATTGCCTGAATGAGGTACTGTATGGAACTTAAAAGCGGCAGTGTTGTAATATCAAAGGCTGGCAGGGACAAGGGATACTTCCTTGCGGTGAGTAAGATTACCGATGACTGTGTATATGTATGTGACGGAAAAGAAAGACCGGTTGAAAGACCGAAAAAGAAGAATCCGTTACATCTGAAAGCTACACATTACGTCCTTCCCGATGAAAAAACAGCGACAAATCGTTCTTTAAAAAAGGCTCTGAAAGAAATTTCGGAATCTGTCGAAAGCGAGGTAGAATAGTATGTCCAAACAGGATATGATCGAAGTCGAAGGTACAGTGGTCGAGGCTCTTCCCAATGCAACATTCAAGGTTGAGCTTGAAAACGGCCGCCAGATAGTAGCCACGATTTCCGGAAAGCTGAGAATGAATTATATCAGAATTCTCCCCGGTGATAAGGTAACTGTCGATATGTCGCCTTACGACCTTACAAGAGGCCGTATAACATGGCGATCCAAATAGGTTAATTTTTAAGGAGGTAAAACAATGAAAGTCAGACCTTCTGTAAAGAAAATTTGCGAGAAGTGCAAAATCATTAAACGCAAGGGAAAAGTAATGGTTATCTGTGAAAATCCCAAGCACAAGCAGCGTCAGGGTTAATTCCTGATAATACCGTAATGGAGGTGCAACTGACAAATGGCGCGTATATCCGGTGTGGATCTTCCCAGAGAGAAGAGAATTGAAATCGGTCTTACTTATATCTATGGTATTGGCCGCAAAACCGCAGGCGACATTATTAAGGCAACAGGTATAAATCCCGATACAAGAGTTAAGGATTTAACCGAAGATGACATTTCAAAGATTCGTGAGTACATTGAACAGAATGAACTCAAGGTCGAGGGTGACCTCAGAAGAGAAATAGCATTTGACATCAAGCGTCTTACAGAAATTGGATGCTACCGTGGTGTTCGTCACAGAAAAGGACTCCCCGTAAGAGGTCAGCGTTCCAAGACAAATGCTCGTACACGCAAAGGTCCCAAAAAGACTATTGCTAACAAGAAGAAATAATCAGGAGGGAAAAGTATGGCTACTAAAGCAACCGCTAAGAAGGGCGTTTCCCGTAAACGCCGTGAGCGTAAGAATATTGAACGCGGTGCAGCTCATATTCAGTCTACCTTTAACAACACCATCGTAACTATTACCGATACACAGGGTAATGCAGTTTCATGGGCAAGTGCCGGCGAGATGGGCTTCAGAGGTTCAAGAAAGTCTACACCCTTCGCAGCTCAGACAGCAGCAGAAACAGCTGCAAAAGCAGCTATTGACCACGGCATGAAGACTGTTGAAGTTTTTGTTAAAGGCCCCGGTCAGGGTAGAGAAGCAGCAATCAGAGCTCTTCAGACAGCAGGTCTTGAAGTAAGCATGATTAAGGATGTTACTCCTATTCCTCACAATGGCTGCCGTCCGCCTAAAAGAAGACGTGTATAACCTAATTAACGGAGGTGTTTTAACACATGGCAAGATATACCGGTGCGGTATGTAAGTTATGCCGCAGAGAGGGCAAGAAGCTCTTTTTAAAGGGCGAAAGATGCACAAGCTCAAAGTGCTCAATTGAACGCCGCAGCTATGCACCCGGCCAGCACGGTCAGGGACGCAAGAAGCTCACTGAGTATGGTCTTCAGCTCCGCGCAAAGCAGACTGCAAGAAGATACTACGGTCTCAATGAGAGCCAGTTCCATAAATACTATACAATGGCAGTTCGTCAGGCCGGCGTTACCGGTGACAACTTACTTCGTATATGCGAAAGCCGTCTTGACAATATTGTTTATTCACTCGGTTGGGCAACTTCCCGTGCTGAAGCAAGACAGCTTGTTACTCACGGTCATTTCCTTGTAAACGGTAAGAGAGTAGATATTCCCTCATACCTTTGCAAAGCCGGTGACACGGTAGCAATCAAAAAGGCAAGCCTTGATTCTGAAAAGTTCAAAGCTATCCTTGAGAAGACCGGCACAATCCCCGCATGGCTTGAAGCAGGCGACGATAACACAGCAAAGATCGTTGCTCTCCCCACAAGAGACCAGATCGAGGTTCCTGTTGAAGAGCATCTTATCGTCGAGTTCTATTCACGTTAATAGATTGACGATCAATCTGTATATTTTAGCAGCCTGACTGTAAAAACTAAGGAGGGTTTTGAATGATAGGTATTGAGAAGCCCAGAATTGATGCTGTTGATTTAACTCAGGACGGTACCTACGGCAAATTTATTGTCGAGCCTCTTGAAAGAGGTTACGGTACTACTCTCGGTAACAGCCTTCGTCGTATACTCCTGTCATCACTTACCGGTTATGCAATTACATCTGTAAGCATTGACGGCATACTTCACGAGTTCTCATCTATTGAGGGTGTAAAGGAAGATGTTACAGAGATCGTTCTGAACTTAAAGAATGTCATTCTGAAAATTCATGGCTCAGGACCCAAGACAATGTATATCGATTGCAGCGGTGAATGCGAAATTACCGCAGAGGATATACAGGCTGATTCAGAGGTTGAGATACTTAACCCCGAACAGCATATAGCAACACTTAATTCCGATGCACATGTCCGTATGGAGCTTACTGCGGATTGCGGCAGAGGTTATGTATCAGCAGAGCGTAATAAGAAGATGATGGATCCCGTTATCGGTGTTATCGCAATCGATTCTATTTACACTCCTGTTGTAAAAGTAAACTACAAAGTCGATAATGCTCGTGTCGGTGATGTTACCGACTATGATAAGCTTTCGCTTGAGGTTTGGACCAATGGTACTATCGCAGCAAAAGATGCGGTTTCCTTGGCAGCCAAGATTCTCAACGAGCATCTCAACCTCTTTATTGATCTTTCTGATGAAGCAAGCAATACAGAGGTCATGATTGAGAAAGGCGAAGATAATAAGACTCAGATCTTAGAGATGACTGTTGAGGAACTTGACCTTTCAGTTCGTTCGTTCAATTGTCTTAAGAGAGCGAACATTCATAAGGTAGAGGATTTGATCTCAAAGTCGGAAGATGAAATGATGAGAGTGAGAAACCTCGGACGCAAGTCTCTTGACGAGGTTATTGCAAAACTCAATTCTCTCGGACTTTCCCTTCGCAGGGATGACGAGTAAATCCAACATTATACCGCTAACGGTAAAGGAGTGAATTTTATGCCCGGAACCAGAAAACTCGGCAGAACTACGGATTCCCGTAAGGCTATGCTCAGAGCAATGGTAACTTACCTTTTGGAAAATGGCAAAATCGAGACCACCGTTACAAGGGCTAAAGAAGTTCGTTCAATGACAGAGAAAATGATTACTCTTGCAAAAGAGAACAATCTTCATAATTACAGACAGGCTATGTCTTATGTAACAAAAGAAGATGTTGTCAAGAAGCTGTTTGACGAAATTGCCCCCAAGTACAAAGAGGTCAATGGCGGTTATTGCCGTATAATCAAGACAGGTCCCCGTCGTGGTGACGCAGCAGAGATGTGTATCATCGAACTTGTCTGATAACCAACAATTAATTAAGGTGTCCGTAACAGGGCACCTTTTCTTATTGGTACACAAAAGAAAGTAGGGCTCATTATTTTCTGTTTTGTCAACATATATTTTTAATCTGTGGATTATCATTTATATTATAATAAATTATTAAAAATATATAAAATTTTCCTTGAAAATCGGTGATGTTTGTGTTATAGTATATTCGTATTATGACCACTAATTGGAGGTATATTAAATGTCAAAATTCAAGAAAATCATCAGCATTATTCTTGCTGTTGTTATGACATTCAGCATGTTCAGCGTAGTAAGCTTTGCTGAAGACGAATCTGATTATACCGGTGAGCTTATTGCAGCTTCTACCAACAGTGACGAAAGAGTTGCAACGATCATTCTTCCCGGTATCGGTCAGTCTGATTCTACTTATGTTAAAGATGACGGTTCAGAAGTTAGCGGCGGACTTCTTCTTCTTGATACTGACGGACTTGTCGGTACGATCCTTAAGAAGCTTGCATGGCCCCTTCTTTCTTCCATTTTTACACAGCGTGTAAATGCAAATCTCGGCGATGCTGTTTATGAAGTAGTATCAGATCTTTTCTATATCCAGGCATCTGATAAGGAAGGCAACGCAAAGGAAGATCTTGTTCTTACAAGATATCTCTATCCTCTTGCAGATTATAACGAGGACGATAAAGGTTGGTTCTACAGAATGTTCCCCATGGAGCCTGTTGTTGAAGCTATGAATGAAACATACGGGGCAACAGATGCAACATATGATGCAGAGGATTATATCTACCTGAGCACATTCCAGCTTATTTCCGATCCTTACAAATCAGCAAAGGAACTTAAGGATTTCATTACTATGGTTAAGGAGCAGACAGGCTGCGAAAAGGTTAATCTTGTTCCTATCAGCCTTGGCGGTACGATTATGACTGCTTACCTTCAGCTTGTTCAGGAAGAGTACAACGGTGATTTCTCTGACATCAACAAGATAATCAACATCGTTGCTTGTCTTAACGGTACAGATCTCTTCTCAGACTTTTTTGCAAGAGAATGGAATCTTTCAGATGAATTCCTTTATGACGAATACATCGACCTTATCGTTGAAGCAAACGGTATGGATGCATATATGGGCAGTCTTATCAAGATCGCTCTTAAGATAATTCCCAAGCAGGCACTTTATGCGATCCTTACAGGTGCGATAGAGTCTCTTCTTGATAATATGCTTGTTAATTGTCCTCAGTTCTGGGCAATGGTTACTAAAGAAAGATATGAGGAGCTTGCTGACAGATATCTTGTAGGTGCTGATTATGCAGTTCTTCGTGAAAAGACAGATTGGTTCCAGAATGCAAGAGTAAATCTTGTTGATAACCTTAATTATGTTAAGGATAACTATGGTGTTGTAACATATTCTGTTGCTGCATACGGTCTTCAGTTTACAGACGGTGAATACAACTTCTTCGGTATCGTTGGTTCTTCTGCAACAACAAACTCTGACGGTATCATCAATATTGATTCAGCTTCTCTCGGCACAACTTATGCAATTCCCGGCGAGAAAGTTGCTAATGCTGTAAGTCCTTCACCCGACGGCGAGCTTGACATTTCAACATGTGCATTCCCCGACACAACATGGTTCTTCAAGAATCAGCATCACGAAGTCGGCAGAAATGACGTTATCCTTAAGCTTCTCGGTCAGATCCTTGTTGGTAATATCACAAGCGTAAATGATGACCTTGCCAAGGAGTCATTCCCTCAGTTCAACTACGGTCGTGTTACAAGAAACCTCACAAGAGATGGTCGTCTTATGGATCAGGCTGAAGAGGTTATTGCAAATGAGGAAGGTCTTTACACAGAAGAGCAGATTGCTACTGTTGAGCCCGTATATCAGAAGGCAGTTGCAATGCTTAATAAGACAGTTCTTAATGAAAACTCAGCAGCAGAAGCTGAAGATATGATCACAGAGCTTAATAACGCTCTTGCTTGCACAGGTCTTACAAGTGTTGACAAAGGCGACAGCTTCATGACTAAGGTTCTTAACAAAGTATTCGCAATTGCAGAAAATGTAATTTGCAGATAATTAAGACTTTATATTAAAGAGCATCTGTTTTATGCAGATGCTCTTTTTAAAGGCTGATTTAAGTTGGATGTGTTAAAATCGCATTGATATACAGTAATTTTAAGTAATTTTTTTTAAAATACTATTGTATCATTTTTATTATTGTAGTATAATTAATGTATTGTGGATTAACTATACACAGAAATGGAGCGTGCTATTTAATGGACGAGAATAAGTTTGATACCGAACTCGGTAATGCTGAGGAAAACGTTGAGCAGGAAGCTCAGCATGAGGAAGCTTCCCTTGAAGAAGCAGCATTAGAAACAGCAGAGGCTGAAACTTCCGCTGAAAATACATTTGCAGATACTGTTTGTGAAGCTGAAGAAAAAGTTGAAAATGATTCAGCTGAAGAAACGGAAGAAAATGCTGAAGAAGAAAGTGAAAGCAATTCAGACGAGGAAGCCGAAGAGAATACTGACGAAATGACAGAAGCTTCCGAAGATGAAGCAACACAGGCTAAGCCTAAGAAGAAGAAAAAAGGTTTGATTGCACTTCTTGTAATCCTTATTGTCATTATTCTTGCGGCACTTGCAATGATAGGTATTGTTCTTACTTCCGGTGTAAGCGTTGATGTTGAAAAGACTGTTCTTACTGTCGATGATGTTGACAGTGATGCAGGTGAATTTATCAATGTTTACGGTGCATACAGCTATTATGCATCATATTACGGTTTTACAGAAGATCAGATCAAAGAATACACGATAGACGAGCTGATTGCTGTTAACTCTTACTATTCAAAGGCAATCAAGGAAGAGTATACTCTTACTGAGGATGAACTTGCAGAAATAGAGACTAATATCACATCTCTTGAAACTGCAGCTGAGAGTTATGGCATGACTACAGAGGAATATCTCGAAGAGTACATATGCAAGGGCTATACTCTTGATATGTACAGAGAATACCTCAAAAAGCAGTATCTTGCTCAGAAGTATTACGGTGATAAGATTGCTGAAATTGAAGAGCAGTATGCAAGTGAAGAATCTGCAGATGCTGTTCGGGCAAAGTATGATGCAGACAGAACTCTTTACGATCTCTCAGATGTTTCATATTGGTATTTTGATTCAACAGAAGACGATGCTCAGACTCAGGCTGATGCTGTTGTTTCAAAGGTAAATGGCGGTATGGGCTTTGAAGAAGCTGTCAGAGCGGTAACAGGAGATTCCGAAGCAGTTCCCAACAGTCTGGCAGGTTATTCAGAGAGTGTTATCGAGAGTAATTTCTCATCAACTGCTGCAGAGTGGATATTTGAGATCGCTGATAATGAATATGTAAACGGAACAGGTTCTGTAACAACTCTTGAGGAAAACAGTGTTATTTATGTTCTGTATGTTAACAATGCTCCTACAAAGGATGAGGCAGTTCCCGTAACTGTTAACTACATCAGAATAGATGTAAGCACTGATACGGCAGTTAAGACTGATGCTGAGCTCAAACTGGCTGCAAAGGCAACTGCTACAAGCATTCTCGGTGAATTTGAGAGCGGTGATATAACTGCAGATGCATTTGCTTCACTTCGTGATACCTATGACAGCAATGATGATGAGCTTGTTTACGGTGATGTATATGAGGAAATGGTTGCTGACGGTTCACATGATGAAGCTGTAGAGTCATGGGCATTTGATTCAGCACGCAAGGTTGGCGATTATGCACTTGTTGAAGGCGACGGTTGCTACTATATTCTTTACTTTACAGCAGTTAACGAGCATCCTGTATGGTATCAGACTGCACTTGAATCACTCATCGAAGATGCATACAATGAGTGGGATGCAGAAATTACTGCTGAATTTGAAGATAAGACCGTAACTTATGATGATGCAATTGAAGAGGTTATCGCTTATCTTACAGCTTCGGCTTCATAATAAGAAAAAAGACTTGTATATTTTATGAAAATATTGTAAAATAGACATTGTCCGAACATAAGAGAATATTGAAAGGTGTTTATTTTATGGATAATAACGAAAAACAGAATCTTGATGCATACCGTCAGGAACGTAAAGAGAGAATTGCTAAGCAGAATAAAGCTGCAGCAAAGAAATCAAATTCTCACAGCGGTGCAAAAAATGTGATGAGCAAGATTTTCAGCACTGTTATTGCAGTAGTTGTTGTTATTGCGATCGTTGGTGCAAGCCTTAATTTCTTCGGCGTTCCTCAGAGACTCATTAAGGCTGTTACAATTGATGGTGAGTCTTACTCCATGAGTGAACTCAGCTGCTACTACATGCAGATATACAACAATTACGCAAACTACTCATACTCATATGATTCAAATTACGGCGAAGGCTACGGTAAAATGCTTACCGGTTATGATTACAGTGTTTCACCTTCTGAACAGACGACAACTGACGATGACGGTAATACCATTACATGGGATGAGTACTTCCTTGAAGAAGCTATAGAAAATATGGCTAATATCAAGAGATACTATAAAGCTGCTGTGGAAGCAGGTATTGAGCTTACAGCAGATGCTGAGACTGAGATTCAGGATACTATCGACAGTATTGAGACTCAGATCGCATCTTACGATAATCAGAATGCAAACTATTCTACATCAAGATACCTTACTCTTATGTACGGTAAAGGTGTTACTGAGAAGTTCTTCAAGAAGGTTCTTACAGAGCAGAAGATCGTAGAGCTTTATCAGGAAGCCAGACAGGATGCTCTTGCAGATGCACACACTTCAGAAGATGTTGAGGCTGTTTATACAAAAGCTCCCTCAGATTATGATGTAGTAGACTTCAGATGGTACACAATTTCAGTTGAGACCGAAGAGGAAGAATCTACAGACGCAGAGGCAACTTCAGAAGACAGCAGTGCAGCTCTTGAATCTGCAAAACAGCAGGCAGCGGCATTTGTTGAAAAAGTTAAGTCAGAGAGCAACTACAATGAGGACACATTCAAAACAGTCGTTCTTGAAACAGTAGGCGAAGATGACGAATACTATGAAACATACAAGGAAGATGCAGCAACACTCCTTCAGAAGGCTGATAAGTCCACTGTTTCCTCCAATGTAAGCGACGATGCTGCAACATGGTTATTTGAGACTAATGATGACGGTGCATACATAAGACAGGCAGGCGACATGACTTATTTTGTAAGCGATGATGAGTCAACAGTTTATATCTTCTATGCAACCGGAACTCCCTACAGAAACGAAACAAAGAATGCTTCTGTACGCCACATTCTTGTTCAGTTCCCCGAAGAGACTGAGGCAACGAGTGAAGAAGCAGTCAGCGGCGAAGCAGAAACAGTTGAAGATACAGAAGTTTCTGCTGATGTTAAGGCTGAGTGCTACAGCGAAGCAGAATCGATCCTTGCAGATTATGAATCATATATTGCAGAAAATCTCAACGGTGAGGCAGACGAAGAGTATTTCGGTGAGCTTGCAAGTAACCTTAGTGATGACACAGGATCAGCAAGTGACGGCGGTCTCATCGAGGATCTTGCAAATGACGGTTCATATGTTAAGGCATTTGAAGATTGGGTATTCTCTGAGGGCGATTTTGCAGGAGAAGAAAGAACTCCCGGTTCAACCGCAATCATTGAAACCGAGTACGGTTATCACATTATGTACTATGTAAGCGAAGACGAAAACGCAGAGTGGTACCAGACAATTCTTGATGATCTTGTATCTGAAGAATGGGATTCTGAACAGACATTGTTTGAGGAATCCTTTACTGAGGATGCAATCATCAGAAAAGAAAAGGTAGAAGGATGGGTTAAAGATGCCTGTCTTGATATCATCGGTTGATAATATTTAAAATGAACAGAGCTGTCCGTGTTTGGACAGCTCTGATTTTGTT
>CAZTFS010000065.1:0-12863 GCA_964613045.1 uncultured Eubacteriales bacterium | reverse complement strand
AAAATGCAGTATTCATCAAAAACAGGCAGAATTATATATATTCATAAAACAGCAGCAGTAATATCAGCCTCAATTTTGATTCTGACGCTGTTTATAAGTACAGCAATGCTTTATTATAATTATCTCGGTGTTGAAAAATACGCTTCAACGATTCTTGATACTTATTATATTCAGAACAGAGCGTTTTCCGATTCGGCTGTTTATTATAACGGCATATCGGTAAAGAATCTTCTTTGTGTGTTTGTCGGTTTTACATTGATCGTCGGTGCTTGTCTGTGTGTATTTGTTAATATAATATGTTCAAAATGCCGTAATCCCGTTACAGCACTTACAGCATGCTTGCCGTTGTTTGCCGTTGCATGGTTGCTTATGAAAAGATATATTTCACAGCCTGTTTATCCTCTTGAGTCAAAGCTGTTTTTTGTAAATGAAGAAATTTATGCGGCAATCATAGTTGCGGCAGTATGTGTTATTTCTGTGTTCTTTGACTATTTTAAACAGAGGAAAAAGTCTGTTTAGGGGAGGTTGAAAATATGAAAATACTTCTTTGGGAGATAAGAAAAATATTCAGACCGTCGGTAATTGCGATCGCTTTGATACTGTATGTCCTTGCGGCAACGCTGATAGGACCGCTGGCTTACTTTGAGTATTCTTATAACAGTTATAACGGTGAATATAACGGAGACGGTATTGACGGCGGAAAGAGTGCCGAAACGGTTGTTAAGGATATGCTCATGGAGCGTTACGGAATATCTTTAGAGGGTGAGGAGCTTTATGACTTTATTGAATTTCATAAGGAATACTCAGAGAATCTCGATAAAGCCGTAAGTGAAAATGAATACTGCAAAAAGTTCGGTATCACATGTGCAGACGATCTTAATATGTCATTATACGGTATTCTGGGCAGTGATTATTATGCAATTGACGAAGACGGACGTTTGTCGCAGGTAAAAGAAGATGAATATTCCCGATTTTTTGAGGCCGCAATGTATACGGAATTTGAATATGACGGGAATACATATATACCTGAAATAAAGCAGTGGCTTGATTCTACCGTGTATCATATCGAGTCAGGTTTTGCACGTTCAGGTGAAGATTATGTTTATTACGTATTTCACACCACGATACTTCATGCTCTGGGTATGGATATTCCGATATTGTTTTTTGCTGCAATTACATGTGCAATGATCGCTGTGATCCCCTTTGGCGTAAGTGAAAAAAGAAGCGGAGTTTCCGATATTCAGTATTCATCAAAGACAGGCAAAAGGATATATCTGTACAAAACTGCGGCAGTTATCATATCATCGGCAATATTCATGGCGATCGGTGTTGCCGTTGCTCTGATCTTTTATAAATGTCTCGGAGTGGACAGATTTGATAATACAATGCTCGATTCCTATTACGGTGAGTTTGACGGCAGGTTTGCAGAGTCACTCAACAGAGTTTATTCTCAGATAACAGTTGCTGAGCTGTTAAAAATATCTGCACTTTCGGTCTTCGTTTTAGGTGTCGTTCTTTGCGGTGCAGTACATATCGTGTGCGAAAAATGCCGTAATCCCATAACTGCGGCTGCGTCCTGCATACCATTGTTTTGCGTAATGGCTTTTTGCGGTTACAGGTATCTTTTGGGCTGTATCTATCCGTGCAATCATGGTCTGACAGTAAAATGGGAAGGTCTTGTCGTACTTGCTGTGCTTGTCATTGCGTATATCATATTTATGCTTGCTGATTATTTAAAACTCAGAAAGGCTTCAGAAATATGAAAAGCCAATAATCATGTTGAATAAATTTTAATACTGTGTTATAATATCTTTAAATTCATAGAATAAGAAGGTTTTACTATGGCTAAAGATGTTACACTTGTAGTTATGGCGGCAGGTATGGGAAGCCGATTCGGCGGTCTTAAACAGATGGAGCCCATTTCGGCAGACGGCAGAGTGCTTCTTGACTTCTCCGTTTACGATGCAAAAAGAGCAGGCTTTACTAAGATAGTTTTTGTTATAAAAGAGGCAATTGCTGAGGATTTTATTTCAATTGTCGGCAAGAGAATTGAAAAGATGATAAAGGTCGAGTATGTTTATCAGGAGCTTTGCAAGCTTCCCGAAGGATTTGTATGTCCCGAATCAAGAATAAAGCCTTGGGGTACTGCTCATGCGATACTTTGTTGTAAGGATGTCGTAAAGGAGCCTTTTGCAGTTGTTAATGCAGATGATTATTACGGCAGAAGTGCTTTTGAGAAAATTTATGAAGAACTGACAAGCGAGTCGGACGGTTACTGTATGGTCGGATTTCGTCTTAAAAATACGCTGACTGAAAACGGTACAGTTGCAAGAGGCGTTTGTGTTGTAGAGGACGGATGTCTTGCCAGTGTAACGGAACGTACAAAAATAATGGATTGCAAGTTTACCGAGGATAACGGCGAAACATGGACCGAGCTTGATCCGGATACTCTTGTTTCCATGAATCTCTGGGGCTTTAGAACGGATATTTTTTCTTACATAGAAAGAGGCTTTAAAGAATTCCTTGAGAAAAATATCAATGAACCTAAGGCTGAATATTATCTGCCTCTTATTATCACCGAGCTTATAGAATCGGGTACAAAAAAGGTCAAGGTTCTTTCGGCAGAGGACAAATGGTACGGTGTTACATACAAAGAGGACAAGGAAAATGTAGTCAATGCGATCGGTGACATGATAGCAAAAGGTCTGTATGACTGATTTTGCGGTTGACAACATAATTGTAAAGTAGTATCATATATCGGGCACATGCTGTCCGATATTTTTTTTGTTGCAGAAAAGGAAATTAAAATGAGTGAGAATTTAAAAAATAATGCTCCCGAAAACAAGATGGGCGTGCTGTCTGTAGGCAAGTTGCTTGCATCAATGGCAATACCTATGATGATATCAATGCTTGTGCAGGCATTTTATAATATAGTTGACAGTGTATTTGTTGCAAGGATAAGTGAAAATGCACTTAATGCAGTTTCGCTTGCATTCCCCTTGCAGAATCTGATGATAGCATTCGGAGGCGGTACTGCCGTGGGTATGAATGCACTTTTATCAAAAGCTCTCGGTGCAAAAAAACAGGACGAAGCTGACAGAGCCGCAAATACGGGTATCTTTCTTGCTGTCTGCAATTCTGTTGTGTTTGCCCTTATCGGAATCTTCCTTTCAAAGACTTTCTTCCTTGCCCAGACTGATATAGAGGAGATCGTCAGCTACGGCACGGATTATGCATCTGTATGTTTAGGTTTTTCTTTCGGCATTTTCTTCCAGTTTTGTTTTGAAAGACTTCTTCAGTCTACGGGAAGAACGGGACTTGCAATGTGTACCCAGCTTATAGGTGCTGTTATAAATATTATTCTTGACCCAATTCTTATTTTCGGTCTGTTAGGTTTTCCCGAAATGGGAGTCAAGGGTGCGGCAGTGGCAACAGTGGCAGGTCAGATAGTAGCTGCCGTTATTGCTGTGATACTTAATATCAGGGCAAACCCCGATATTCATATAAAACTGCGTTATGTCCGCTGGCATTCGCCGACCGTCAAGTCGATTTATAAAGTAGGTCTTCCGTCGATCGTTATGCAGTCCATAAGCTCTGTTATGACCTTCGGACTCAATAAGATACTTATCGGATTTACAGAGACGGCAACAGCTGTTTTCGGTGCATATTTCAAGCTTCAGAGCTTTGTCTTTATGCCTGTTTTCGGTCTAAATAACGGAATGGTTCCCATTATCGCATACAACTACGGTGCGAAGAATCCCGACAGAGTCAAAAAGACCGTTAAGCTGACTATTACAACCGCAGTTTGCATTATGCTTGCGGGTGTTATCGTGTTTGAAAGTATTCCCGATGTTCTTCTTTCATTCTTCAATGCTTCCGAGAATATGCTTGCTATCGGTGTTCCTGCAATGAGAATTATTGCCATACATTTTATTTTGGCAGGTTTCTGTATTATCGCAGGTTCGGTCTGTCAGGCTATCGGCAATCCCGTTCACAGTCTTATTACATCAGTTTGCCGTCAGTTACTGGTACTTCTGCCTGTGGCATGGCTTTTGTCAAAGACAGGAGTGCTTGATGCAGTGTGGTTTGCATTCCCGATAGCTGAGTTGTTCTCATTGACTCTCAGTTCAATTTTCTTGAGAAAAACAATGAATAATGCAAATAAATACATGGCAGAATAAGAAAAGGAGCAGCGAAAGTTGCTCCTTTAAATGTTACGCTCTTTTTTTTCTGTAAGCCCCAAAAGATAATCTGTTGAAACACCGTAAAAATCGGCGAGTTTTATAAGAATATCTGTAGGTATGTCTCTTTGACCGAGTTCGTAATTACTGTATACTTGCTGTGAGCAATTTAAATGTTTTGCAATGACACCTTGTGTAATATCATTATCTTCCCGTAATTCACGGATATTTCTGTACATATTCTATCACCGTGTTTAGTATATTCAACCGCAAAATGCAGTATTCATATTTACCGCAAAATGCAGTAAATATCATTTGTATCAAATCTGTTCTGAGATATCGGCGTAAAAACCAAGGTATACTGATATCAATTAATAAGTAATAAATCCTTACTTGACAAATTTGAAATATTTACATATAATCAGCATTGATAATATAGAACTTCTGCACCTGAAATATTAAAGAGGTGATTTTTGTGAAAAGGATCATAAGTATTTCAATAATTATGCTGATGCTGACATTTTTATTGCCGACAACGGTATACGGTGCATCGGTAGCATATACTGTTGATAAAGTCAATTTTAATATTGAACTGAGAAATGACGGAAGTGCTCTTGTTTCCGAGGAATGGACTGTTACTGTTCCGGAGAATTGTCAGGATTGTTTTACCCGTGATATTTTTATTGTTGATGATAATTTTGAACGTATTTCGGGGATAAGTGACTTGTCTGTTTCTCTTGACGGAATCACCTGCATCGAGGAGCAGGGTGATGTGCTTCGTGCAGGTACATATTTTTATACTGCGTCAGACAATTGCTATACAATTAACTGGTACATTCCCGATGCAGGAACACATATTTTTGCTGTCAGATATATTCAGACGGATGCGGTAAAGATTTATAAAAACAAGGCATATTTTTATTGCCGTCCCGTAAATGAGGGCAGTAACCTTATCTGCCGTGATGTTTCGGTTAAGATCAGTACTCCCGGGGACTGCTTTGCGGAAAATTTTGAGATCGTGGAAGCAGGTTCACTTGCAGGAGAAAAAACAGACGGAAGTGTCACATTTACCGCTTCAAATACCGCAGGACTTGTAAGATTGGGTATAGCTGTGCCCTCGGAGCTTTTTGACACATCGGAACTTACCCTTATTATTGATGACGACAGGGCAGAGATTGCTTTTGCGGTGGTATTTTCTGTTATACTGCTGATGTTGATCGTTTACGGAATATATTTTGCTTTCAGATATAGGCAGATACTTCGCAAACGCCGTGAAAAAAAGTGTAAAAAGAAAGTGCTTGATACTCCCATTGAGAAAATCAAACGGACTTTGTTCTATAAGATAAGTCCTGCGGCAACGATCAATACCGTTCTTGACTCAATTCCCGATCAGTCCGATTTCTTTACGGTAACCGCACTCGATCTCTTCCTGAGAGGCTATATAACGGTGTCTTCCGAAGGCTTTGCATCATCGGAAGAATCTATGACCGACCATTGCAGACGACCTTTGGATAAAAATGAAAAAAGAGTAATCCGTCTTTTCAGTCAGTCACGTTGGGAAGACCTTATCTCCTCTCCGAAGGCTTTTTATGAGGAAATTCAGACTTTTAATAAAAATGTGGGTTATCTTTCACCCCTTGCAGAGTTTACCGTAAAAGGCAAGAAGCTTATACGCAGATGCTTTGAATTAAAGCTGAGTGCGAAACGTTTTGAATACATAACTCCCGAGGAGATATCTGACAGTTTCTTCAGAAATACAAAGTATACCATCGGTGATCTGGTCGTGTCCGTTATAAATGAGTCGTTACTTTCCGTTAATGATGATTTTGAAAAACCTTCCACCGACAACTTCAAGCATAATCTGTTTATGTTCAGAGATATTTATTCTCAAGGAGAAAAAATCGTTCTTAAACAGAAAGAGGACGAGCGGATAAAAAAAGAAAAACGGTGATTATTTATGGTGACGATCCTCAGCAGGCTGTTTTTTAAAAATGCTGATAAAATGAGTGAGGATAAGAAAAGAAGTGCATACGGAACGCTGTGCTGTGCTTTGGGAATATTTCTTAATATAATTCTTTTCGGAGTAAAGTACTTCGCCGGCGTTGTCAGCGGTTCAATTGCCATTACCGCCGATGCCTTCAACAACCTTTCGGATGCAGGCTCTTCGGTTATAACTCTTGCCGGTATTCGTCTGGCAGGAAAAAAACCTGATCCGGAGCATCCCTTCGGACATGGCAGAATTGAATATCTTTCTGCACTTGCCGTTTCGGTGATAATAATTATTGTCGGCGTGGAGCTTCTGGGTTCTTCCGTTGATAAAATAATGAATCCTTCCGGAATCGACAGAAGTGTTGCGGCAATAGTCATCCTTGCAATATCTGTATTGGTCAAGGGGTATATGTTCTTTTATAACAGAAAGATCGGCAAAAAGATCAATTCTTCAGGTATGAAAGCGACTGCAGTTGATTGCATCGGTGATGCGGCAGCCACAACTGTGGTTCTTGTTTCAACTCTCATTTCTTTCTTTTCAGATGTGCAGATCGACGGTTGGTGCGGTATACTCGTTTCATTATTTATTATTTATGCGGGTATAAATTCCGCAAAGGAAACGCTCAGTCCTCTTCTTGGCGGTCCTCCCGAAAAGGAATATGTTGAAAAAATTGAGGAAATAGTTCTTTCGTATGACAAAATAGTGGGTATTCATGACATGGTCGTTCACGACTACGGTCCCGGCAGAGTAATGGTTTCACTTCATGCCGAAGTCAACGGAAAAGAGGATATTTACGAACTGCATGATATTATCGACAATGCGGAGCACAGACTTTCCGAAGAAATGGGCTGTATGGCTGTTATTCATATGGATCCCATTGAAGCTGATGATAACAGCACTGCTTTAATGCGTGAAAAGGTTGTTGAAGCTGTAAAGCTTATAGATAAGGATATAACAGTTCATGATTTCAGAATGGTTCCGGGGGTAAGTCATACAAATCTTATCTTTGATGTTGTGATCCCTTATGCGGTCAGACTCACTGATAAGGAGATCAAGCAGCTTGTTGCCGATGTGGTGGCAGATGCTTGTGAAAACTGCTTCACTGTCATAAATATTGACAGACCTTTTGTATAAATTGTATGTTGACTTTTTTTTGATAATAATGTAATTTATTAGAGTAGTTAAAATAGGAGGAATTAAGATGAAAAGAAAAATTTGTTCGGCAGCTCTTGCTGTTGTGATGCTTTTTGGTATGATTATTACTGGCTATGCTCAGTCATGTAAGCTCTCTTTTGACTCAGCTTACAATGCGGATTCCGATACTGTTTCGGTAACACTTTATGTTGAATCTCCCGGTGCATTACAGTCTGCGGATTTCAGTCTTGCATTTGATCCTGAGGTTTTTGAGTATGTTGATTATGATGATTCAAATTCAACCGATAATGCCACGGTAGTTTCGGGAAAGTCTGTGCTGGAAGAAGGTCTTGCAGTATGTTCGATTATGTTTGTTGATGCTTGTACAGATGCGGATCTTGATGAAAACGGCAATCTCTTACTTGTGACATTTACTTTTAAGCCTCTTACTGAGAATTATGATATCGAAAATTTCTGTTTTTGGTCAGGCTCTTACAGTGTAAATGATGTTGACGTTGTTGATCTGATCGCACCTGTCGGAATCACGAGCCTTAAGGAAGGCCATACCGCTGTTGTTACTGTTAAATCGACAACAACAGCAGCAAACAATTCAGATATAAACTCCGGTTCATCTTCCGGCGGAACAAAATGGTATGTTTATGTTATCGCCAGCGTACTTGCCATTGGTGCAGTAGCAGGTATCGCATTTGTTGCAATTAAGAATAATAACGATTCGGAAAATGATGATAATCCTTCCGGAAATAAAGAGAAGAAAAAGGATTCTTCCGAAGAATAAATTACGATTTTGCAGGATGCAGACGGTATCCTGCAATTTTTGCTTTGATTTCCATTAATATTATAAAAAAAATCATCAGCAATATTCTGTTTTGGAATTAAAATAGTTTATTGATGATGTATACTATAAGATGTTGAAATTTATTTAGATCATACAAATGGTAAAATTTAACATTTAAGAAGAGTGAGAGATTTTATAATGAAAAGGACATCGGCATTTATTCTGGCATTGCTGTTTTGTCTGACATTTTCTTTTACAGTCTTCGCAGATGATATATTTATTATCGAAGACGGTGAGGATGCGTTTGTTGCAAACGATCAGACAACGACCACACAGCCTGCCGAAACAACTACCGCTGCATCAAACTACGAAGATTTTATTGATTCGGACAAGCTGGGCAGTTATTTCGATTCATTCAAAGATATGTTTGGCGACGGAATAGATTCAATCATAGACGGTTTTAGCTCATGGGGTGATTCAGGCGAGACAACGACCGCTGTTTCGTCTTCAACAACTTTACCGAGTGTTGATGCCGGAGAATATACGCCTGTAACGCAGTATTCATCCATGACAACATTGCCTTCGGGTGAAACCACCGCTGTTTCAGATGCGGAACAGAACAGCGGAGATACGATCATTCAGCAGGAGGAATTGCCTTCTGTGCTTGTTGTAGGTAACGGCAGTGATGATTCCTGGGGAATATCGGGAAGTACTCTTACCTTGCTTGTTTTTATTGCTGCAATCGTTATTCTGGTGCTTGTTGTGGTAATTGTTCTGATCCTCATGACACGCAGAACCGAGTTTGATTCTGCGATCAAGAACAGATCTACACTGCCCGGTGTGGATAAGCCCGATTCCCTGGCACAGTTTATAGAGGGCGACGATTTTTCCGTCGATGACGATGACTACAGTAACATTACATACTGGGAAGATGAATAAATTATGAAAAAAATTAACGCTTGGGCGATCGTATGCTCGGTGCTTATAATAGTGGGTGCTTGCTCTGTAGGTGTTACAAGTGTATCCGCATTGTCTTCTGAAGGACAGGGGATTCTCAGTGAGCTTGCATCTGTAGGTACATCTCTGGGATTTGATATCGGGAATTTTGTGTCTACAACAGAAGCTACGACTCAGAATCAGACATCCTCAGAGGATGCCGAAGAACAGTTGGGAAATCTACTCGCTGCAATCGGTGCAGATCTGAGTATTCTTTCTGTGACTGATATGATAAGTTATCTTAATTCGGGCAATTCTTTTTCCGATTGGGTCTACTATGAATACGGCGATACCGTGGATATTCCCGAATCTGTCCGTAATATGTCAACGAAAGATGTTGTACTGTATTTGCTCGGAACAGCATTGTATCCTTCTGATACGACTGAACCGACCACTTCAGATGAGCATACTTTTACTACTACGGAAACACAAAAAAATGATGAGAGTTCATCTTATCTGAAAGAAACGGAAACTGAGACGAAAACGTCTGTTATTATTTATCCCACAGATTTTACCGCCGTATCACGTAAAGTCGGCGATGTGAATAATGACGACAGAATTACCGCCGCAGATGCAAGACTTGTTTTGAGAGCTTCTGCAGGACTTGATTCGCTTTATGTCGGCGATTTTGATGTAGCTGACGTAAACGGTGACGGAGTAATAACGGCTAAGGATGCAAGGAGTGTGCTTCGTTATGCGGCAGGCATTTCGAGCAGTTTCTGAGAGAATAACTTGGCAAAATGAATTAAAGTGACTGATATATAGGTGTGGAACAAACCGTAACAGAGGAGAATGTTCATGAATAAGTGCCTTACGAAAATTTTTATAGTTGCTCTTGCTGTATGCTGTGCTCTTAGTGTACAGCTTTCTGTCAGTGCGTCACCTTTGATCGGTGATCTTGGTGATCTTCAGGATTGGATCAAGGATATATTCCCGTCTACAACACAAAGTAATGATGATACAACCACTACAACCACAGATCCTGTTGAAACGACCACTGCTCCGGTAGATAATACAACTACGGATCTTGTTAATAATTCAGGTACGGGTACACATACTACGACAACGGAACCGACTACAGTTGATTATAATACAACTTATTATTATCCGACGAACAATTATGTAACTAATGCAACGACCACAACGACAGAGCCCGTTGAAGAAGAAACGTCCCTTTCGTTTGAAGCTTCTCTTTCGGATCTGTTTGAAGATGATTCGGCGGCTGTTATTGTTCAGACACCCACAGAGCCTTACACTATTGGCGGACTTGTGGTGAATGACGGCAATAATGACAGCAGTGAATTTTCATGGCAGAAAATAGCCCTTGTTGCCGTTGCTGTACTTTTTGTTATTCTTCTTGCACTTGTGGTTGCATTGCTTGTCCAGCGTTCAAGAA
Organism: uncultured Eubacteriales bacterium; assembly: GCA_964613045.1. Lineage (GTDB taxonomy): Bacteria > Bacillota > Clostridia > Oscillospirales > Acutalibacteraceae > UBA1081. Next base: position 2,370 of record CAZTFS010000065.1, on the reverse strand, counting down.
AAGCTAAGGAAGAAGCAGATTTTATTCCTTCTTCTGATGATCCGTCGGGTCCTGTTCCCGTTGAGGTCATGACTCCCGAGAGAATTGCCGAGCTGCTGGGTTCTTCCGCATCAGCTAATGCACCCACCCGCTATGCATCAATGACAAGCGAGGAATCTGCGGCTGCAATCAAGACTGCTGCACTTATGGGTCAGCTTAACTCTTATTCGGATCCGCTTATCAGAAAATATACTGACGAGCCTGTAATGATCTCGCCTTCAGCTGCTGCTATACTTGATCTTGAAAACGCAACTGCTGCGGATGTTCTCAGAGCAACGGATTCGATGCTTGATGAAATAACAGGTGATGAAAAATACGCATCAGATATCAGCGGATATAAAAGCGGTCTTTCGTTTGAAGATACATTTGAAAAGAAAAACGGCGAAGCAAGAACTTGCCCCGATTGCGGCAACAGTGTTCCTGCTGATGATGTGTTCTGTCATAACTGCGGCACTTATATAGGTTAAATAATAAGGATATCGGCTTGTGTCGGTATCCTTTTGCTGTTAAAATGCACAAAAGACGACTTGAAAATTCGTCCAAACTGTCATGTTGTATGAAAGTTGAAAAAAATCAAAAAATCACTGATTTTTTTCAAAAAACAGTTGCAATTTATATATTTTTATTGTATAATATCCGAGCATGCGAAAAAAGATAGAGCTAATTATGCCCTTTTTTCGCAGACACCATGCGATGATGTGGGATGTGGCTGCACTTTGATGCAGGAAACTCTCACGGAGTATGTCCGATTTCAAACCGGGCGAAATTTCCCGACAAGGGGCTTTTCCGTGCCTTAACCATGGAATTGCTGTGTCGGAAGGTGATTTTTCTCAGACCCGGAAATATGTTTTTCCGGTTTTTAAAACGGAAAAACATGAAACACCCGGGTGCGTTGATAGAAAATCACGAAAGCCCGCCAAATTACTTAGGAGGCGTAAAAATGGCAGTTAAGGAAAAAATCAGAATCAGACTCAAAGGTTACGACCACAATCTCGTTGACAAAGCAGCTGAGAGAATCGTCGAAACCGCAAAGCGTACAGGTGCTCAGGTTTCAGGTCCCGTACCCCTTCCCACAGAGAAGGAAGTAGTTACGATCCTTCGTGCTGTACACAAGTACAAGGACAGCCGCGAACAGTTTGAGCAGCGTACACACAAGAGACTCATCGATATCCTCAGACCTTCAAATAAGACTGTTGAAGCTCTTACAGGTCTTGAGCTCCCCGCCGGCGTAGATATCGAGATCAAACTTTAATTTCGGTTATATATACAATTATATATACCGCAGGTCACGTTGACTTGTGTCAACCAATAATCTGACAGGAGGAAAAAACAAATGCAGAAAGGTATTATCGGTAAGAAAATCGGTATGACTCAGGTTTTCGACGCTAACGGTAAAGTAGTTCCCGTTACAGTTGTTGAAGCCGGTCCTTGCCCGGTAGTCCAGAAGAAGACCGTCGAGGTTGACGGTTACGCCGCAGTTCAGCTCGGCTTCGCTGTTCAGAAGCAACAGCGTGTTACAAAGCCCCTCAAGGGTCACTTTGCAAAAGCTGACGTAGCACCCCAGAAGGTACTTAAGGAGTTCAGATTCGCTGACACTTCCGCTTACGAGGTAGGCTCAGTAGTTAAGGCTGACGCTTTCGCAGCAGGTGACAAAGTTGATGTCATCGGCACAAGCAAAGGTAAGGGTACAGCAGGTGCTATCAAGAGATGGAATTTCTCAAGACTTAAGGAAACTCACGGTACAGGTCCTGTTGCAAGACACGCAGGTTCTCTGGGTGCTTGTTCCGATCCCTCAAGAGTTTATAAGGGAAAGAAGCTTGCAGGTCACCTCGGTGCTGAAAGAGTTACAGTTCAGAATCTTGACATTGTCAAGGTAGATGCAGAGAACAACCTCATCGCTATCAAGGGTGCTATTCCCGGCCCCAAGGGCGGTTATGTTGTAATCGCAGATGCAAAGAAAGCGTAAGGAGGATATAGAAGATGGCTAATATTAAAGTTGTTAATAAGGCCGGCGAGCAGGTTTCAGAGCTTACACTCAGCGATGCAATCTTCTCAATCGAGCCCAACACCTCCGTAATGCACATCGCTGTTGTAAATTATCTTGCAAATCAGCGTCAGGGCACACAGTCCACACTTACAAGATCAGAAGTAAGCGGCGGCGGTAAGAAGCCCTGGAGACAGAAGGGTACAGGCAGAGCTCGTCAGGGCTCAACAAGAGCTCCCCAGTGGTATCACGGCGGTATCGCTCTCGGTCCCAAGCCCAGAAGCTACAGCTTCACAATCAACAAGAAGGTAAGAAGACTTGCTATGAAGTCTGCACTTTCCGCAAAG
>CAZTFS010000064.1:0-12874 GCA_964613045.1 uncultured Eubacteriales bacterium | reverse complement strand
AAATGAAATTCTGGAACTGCGGTGCTGAAGGTCAGGCACTTATGGGCGGTCTTGCATCAATATTCTGCATGATTGAATTCGGCGAAAAGCTCCCCTACGGTGCATTAATAGCCGTAATTGCCGTCACAAGCATTCTTGCAGGTGCTGTCTGGGGTATCATTCCCGCTATATTCAAGGCATTATTCAACACTAACGAAACGCTGTTCACTCTTATGATGAACTATATTGCCACACAGATAATCGCATATTATGTGTACATTGAGGGCGGCGGTTCTAACGTTATCAATCCTGTTTCGGCAGGTAACTTCCCCACAGTAGGAAATAACGACTATTTTGTAAATATCGTGATCGTTGCAGGCATAACAATACTTATGTATATCTATCTTAAGTACAGCAAACAGGGTTACGAAATTTCAGTTGTCGGCGAAAGCCAGAATACTGCAAAATACATCGGTATCAATGTTAAGAAAGTAATTATTCGTACAATGGCAATTTCAGGTGCTTTATGCGGTGTCACAGGTATGCTTCTCGTTGCAGGCAAAGACCACAGCATAAACACAAATCTTGTCGGCGGTCAGGGATTCACCGCAATTCTGATGTCCTGGCTCGGTCAGTTCAATCCGTTTATTATGGTAATAATGACAGCAATCGTTGTTTTCCTGAGAATAGGTGTTTCAAAGGTTGCAGACTCTTCATTCCTGAACTCATCATTCTCAGAAATTATTGTCGGTATCGTTATTTTAATGCTTGTCGGATGTGAATTTTTCATTCACTATTCAATCAAATTCCGTCACGGTAAGAAGAAGGAGGTTAACGCATGATTATACAGTTCATTTGCCGTGCAATACTCCTTGGAGTACCGCTTCTTTACGGTTCAACAGGCGAAATAATAACAGAAAAATCAGGTCATCTTAACCTCGGTATCCCCGGCACGATGTACGTCGGTGCTATCAGCGGCGTTGTAGGATCTTTCCTTTATGAAAATTCATGCGGCAACGATATTACAAAAATGAACAGTTTTCTTGCCGTCATTATACCTCTCCTTTGTGCACTGCTCGGTTCTGCACTTATGGGACTTATCTACAGCTTCCTTACAGTTACCCTCCACGCAAATCAGAACGTAACCGGTCTTGCTCTTACAACGCTCGGAATCGGTTTAGGCAACTTTCTGGGAGCATCTCTTATCAACATTACAGGCAGTGAGCTTCCCTCTGTTGCTCTTACAAAAACAAGCTCATTCTTTACGACTAAGCTCCCGTTTGCCGATGATCTCGGTTGGTTCGGTGAATTATTTTTATCACACGACTTCCTTACATATCTCGCAATAATCATTGCTGTGATCGTCTCGGTTGTACTTAACAAGACAAGAGTCGGACTGAATCTTCGCTCTATCGGTGAAAGCCCTGCAACTGCTGATGCTGCAGGTATCAATGTTATCAAGTACAGATATATTGCAACCTGTCTCGGCAGTGCAATAGCAGGTCTCGGCGGACTTCAGTATGTTATGTCTTATGCAAGCGGTGTCTGGTCAAACAACGCCTTCGGTGACCGTGGCTGGATGGCTATCGCTCTTGTTATCTTTGCACTCTGGAAGCCCTCATTTGCAATTGTCGGTTCCTTCCTCTTCGGTGCGTTATGTAATGCAAACAACTATATTCAGGGTCTCGGAACAGAAACACAGGAGCTTTTCAAGATGCTCCCCTATGTTGTAACGATTATAGTTCTCGTTATTACAAGTATGCGTAAAAAGCGTGAACATCAGCCTCCTGCAAGCCTCGGTTTGCCCTATTTCAGAGAAGAAAGATAAAAAAAGAATAAACAAACACAGACGGCTGAAAGATCAAAATCTTTCAGCCGTCTGCAAAATCCATGAAACAAAAAAACAAATGGTGTTAATTAGCTAAACAATGATTTGAAAATATTTATAATCATCATAAGAACATTGTAAATTGACTCGAACATTTTATTCTGCCTCCCCTAATTATTCTACAAATTGGGCATTAAATACGTTGGTTTAATAATATCACATATTTCTGCAATATATGTTAATCATTTTTGAAGAAAATTTGAATATTTTATTAATATGACATTTATGTGTGTCTGATTTACTACACATAAATGAAACCCGATAAGAAAACAACAAAAGGAGCGAATTTTCATTTAAGGCATTATATAAGCAAATATAACAAAGCCAGTGATGTCAGATAATCTGTTTCTTCCTGTGAAAGCAGGAGCAGAATAAAAAGAACCAAAACGGAATCGCTGTCACTCTTTATAATATCAAGAATACCTGATTTTTTTGCTTCCGGTTCGCCTTTTTTCTCCCGAATCTGCTCCGGCAGCTCAACTGGATAGGAGATATGTCTGACTTCATCAGGGATCGCATTTTTTTCGTGTTCTTCTGCCGCTGATTGCTCGGCTTCAACAGCAATTGCCGCCCGTCGTTTCATTTCACGAACTCTGACTGCCGCATCCTCCTGCATTTTAAGCATATCCTGATAGCTATAATCCTTCATACTGCCACCTCACAACAGATCTTTGAGAAAACCTGTATCCTTTAAAAGCGGAACAAGCTGAATAAGTCTTAAAATTTTGATTGCCTCATCTGCTTTATGCTGTTTTGATTCACTTAACATAGGTTTCAATGCTTTGATAAGTGCCGTGCGTTCGTCATCGGGCGAAAACATTTTGCTCATCTTGTTAAGACTCTGCATAATATCTGTATCACCTGATTTTTGTTCTTTATTTACGTTGTTTGTTTCGTCTGAACCGAGAATTGAACCGGCAACATTCTTAAGCTGATTTATATCGTCCTCAGATAAAGAAGAAATTATCTCACTTATGTCCATTATTGTCACCGCCGAGCTTATTGATTATGTTCTTGGCTTCCTCGGAACTGAGAAGTTTACGCATTAGCTCTTTATTTGAGATCAATTTATTGAGCGACTGTGCTTGCTCATCAGACAGATTATTTCTCATCTCTTCAGCAAGTTTTTTATTCTCTTCCTTTGAATTACTTCTTATCCTGTTAACTAAATCGTCAAGATTTTCAGCCATATAAATTCCTCCTCGGGCTTGTAAAAAATCATTTCTATAAACTATATATGAAAACAAAAAGGTGATTATGATGCGATTACTTGTACTTTCGGACTCTCACAGAGATCTTATCTCACTCAAAATGGCAATAGAATCCGCACCTGATGCGGATGCTGTGATTTTTCTCGGTGACGGTGCAACGGATTTCATGACGATCTGCCCGAAGATCTCACACAAGACAATTATTGCGGTAAGGGGAAACTGTGACGGCAGCTTATGTCCTTATCCCGAAAAGGCAATCGAAAAATTGGGCAATTCATTGGTATACTGCACTCACGGATATACTGAGCATGTAAAATTCGGTCTGAGCGAGCTGAAATATAAAGCCCGTGAAGTCGGAGCGTCACTGGTTCTTTACGGTCATACACATGTTCCCCATGTGGAATACGATGACGGACTTCATATTTTGAATCCGGGCAGTGTAAGAGAAAATTCCTGCGGAATTGTTGATATTACCCCTAAAGGTATTATATGTTTTACGAAAAAGATAGTGCAGCAATATTGACATAGCTTAAAAAATTATGTAAAATTTAATAAACAAAATAAAGGTAGTGATACAATGGATTTTAAAAGTTCAACAGGTCTGTACCTTATAGCCGGTGCAGTAATTCTTTTTGTTCTTGCTCAATCTGTGTTCTTTCTTGTAAAGGCATGGAAACACGGCAGAGAACTGGGTATCGACAAGAAAAAGCTTCGTGACTCTGTCACTTCAAGTGCATTGTTTACCATACCGTCAGCACTTTCAGTTCTTGCTACTGTTATTGCTCTCGCTCCTGCACTCGGTCTTGTAATTCCTTGGGTACGTCTTTCCGTTATCGGCAATCTGATGTATGAAACAACAGCCGCAGAAGCTGCAATGGAAGCATTCGGACATGAAGGCGGTATGGCAGTCCCCGTTACTGACCCCGAGATATATGCAGGTGTTGCATGGGTGATGACTCTCGGTATCTGCTTTTCTCTCGTTATTTTGCCCTTTATCGCAAAGCCGCTTCATAAAAAATTTATGTCTGCAGGTAAAAAGGAAAAAGCAGCAGAAAAAGCTGAATCTTCGGAGCAGCCCAAGAAAACATCTATCGGTGACTTTATAAATAATTATGCTACACCCGCAATTTTCATCGGTCTTATCGGTGCGTTTGTCGCCCGTGCGATCATAGGTGCAGGTAAAGCCGATACATTTGGTGACGGTGCAGGTGTTCTCTCGATAATTACTCTCGTTGTCGCTGTGGTTGTTTCGATTATTCTTGAGCTCATCACAAAGAAGCTCAAACTCACATGGCTTGAACCGTTTATAATGCCGATAGGTATGATCGTGGCAATGATCGCAGCAATCGTATTTTTCAATATTCTTCCCGAGGATATTGCAATGCTTGAATGGAGGGGTTAAAAATGGCTAAAAACACAAATAAAACATATTTTGACCGTGTACATTCATGGGGAAGGATATCAACTGTTACAGCTCTTTGTGTCCTTCTTATGTTCCCCATGGCAATATGCCTTTACCTGAATGCATTTCCGCCTATAAGCGGTGTTCTGAAGGGATTGTTAAAGCTTATTCCCACATACTGGACTGTTGCAGTTGTTGAGGTTATCGTATATACCCCCATGCTCGGTGCAGGCGGTACATATCTTTCATTTGTTACAGGTAACATTGCAAACCTCAAGCTCCCCTGTGCTATTAATGCAATGGAAGGTGCAAAGGTCAAAGCAAATTCCGAAGAAGGCGAAGTTATCTCTACAATAGCTATCGCAACTTCATCAATCGTTACAACAGCAATTCTTGCGATCGGAATCATTGCATTCGCTCCCTTCCTTGAGTCATTTACCGAAAGTGCCCTGCTCAAACCTGCTTTTGCTCAGGTTCTTCCTGCTCTTTTCGGTGCTCTCGGTGCAGGATATTTTATCAAGCACTGGAAGATATCCTTCTTCCCCATTATCGTTATGATAATAGTGCTTATCTTTTCACCGACAATGGGTGCAAGCACTCTGCTTTTCCCCGGCATCATTGCCTCTGTTGTAGGTGCATTTGTTATGTACAAGCTCGGTTGGCTTGACAAAAAGGCTGATTGATCCGCATAAAAATCAATATTGCAGATCATCCGAATATGTACACAAGTAAAAAAAGGTTGATTTATATTTTCGAAAATGATATAATACAATAAAAGAAAACTTTTACAAAAGGAGTGAGCCTGAATGTTTAACAACAACATCATGGGAAGTGTTGAAGATATTGTTTACTTTCTTGAGCGTATCGTAGACATGATCAGAAATATTTTCTCATCTTTCTTTGGTGGAAATTCCACAACAACTACAACTGAAGCAGCAGAAACAACAACAGTTGCAACCGAATAATTTTGATTTAATCGAAGGAACCGTCAAAAAAAGACGGTTTCTTTCTTTTAATTGGTCTTTTTTCGACAAATGTCTAACAAATATTGACGGAACTTTGTCATAATTATTAACTAAACAATAATATTTATAAAAACACTTGAACTCACTCTAATTTTGTGTTAACATAAGATCGTATTAAAGTCCTATCAAGAAAAGGAGGTCCTCAAATGAACTTTGCACAGATCATTAATTTTATAATGGAGCTTATAGACCTTATAAAGAGATTTTTCGGCGGTTCACAGGACGGTAATCAGCAACAAGGCGACGGTGTTGTTGCGGAATAATTTCAGGTTCCGTTGATTATAGATATTGATTTCTGAATTGATAAAGTCTGCGTTATGCAGACTTTTTAATTATGTACCGAAAAATAATCTTACAGTAAATGCGGCGGCGGCAAAGCTTGCAAAATCGCCTGCAAGGGCACAGGGAATAACATTTCTGCTCTTTTTTATTCCGACAGAACCGAGATAAACCGTAACCGCATAAAAAGTAGTCTCAGTAGCTCCGGAAATTACAGAAGCAATACGGCCGGCATACGAATCAGCTCCGTATGTACTGAGCAACTGTTCATATACAGATAAAGATCCGCTGCCGGAAACGGGACTGAGAATACATAAAGGGATCACCTCTTCAGGAACTCCTATAAGAGAAAAAACAGGCGAAAGCAGATTTGATAACACCTGTGCACCTCCCGAAGCAACGAACATTGAAACTCCCAGCATCAGACCCACCAGCACCGGAAGAAGCGATACGGCAGTTTCAAGCCCCTGTACCGCTCCCTGAGAAAAGCAATCAAATACCTTTACCTTCTTTATAATTCCGTAAATTACAAGCCCACAGACAACAACAGGCATAATATATGCAGTAAGCTTCATCTGTCAACAAACCTCCATGTAAGTATGACTGCAGAAACAGCGACAATAAGAGAAAATGCCGAGCTTATCCAGACACAGAATATTATATCCATGGGTTCAGACGCTCCTGCGGATTCCCTTAAAGCTGCGGCAGTTGTCGGAATCAACCTCAGAGCAGCAGTATTCATGACTGTAAACACAGCCATATCTCTTGAGACAGTATCCTTTTTGTTGCTTGCCGACTGCATCTTTTTTATGGCTGTTATTCCGAGCGGTGTCGCCGCATTACCAAGTCCGAATAAGTTTGCTGTAATATTCATTGACACACTTTCAAGAGTATCTGTATTGTTTTTTAATGAAGGTAACAATAATTTTAATAACGGTGAAAAAAGTCTTGAAATTTGCCTGCACAGACCCGATCGTTGAGCGATATTCATTAATCCGCACCAAAGGCACATTACACCTGTAAGTTTCAGACACAATGAGACAGCATCTGCTCCTGCCGTTAAAACGGTTTGCGACAGCTCAGCCATTTTACCGGTCACAGAGGCACAAATGAATGAAAAAACGATCAGAAAAGTCCACACAAAATTCAGCATCAGGCAAAATCTCCTCCGTATATTACACTTAAATATATATGAAATATGAGATTATCTTATCACATCAAATCAAAGCTTCCTGTTTGACAATTTTTGATAAATAACGATAAAAGTTGTTTTATCATGCTTGACAAACATCGAAATACATGATATATTGTAATTGTTGAAATTATTCAGAAGGGATGCATGCAACATGAAATCAACAGGTATTGTAAGAACAGTTGACAGCGTAGGCAGATTCGTAATTCCCATGGAACTGAGAAGAACCATGAACATTGTCGATTCTGAAGATGCACTCGAAGTTTTTGTAGATGATGATAAGATCATTCTCAGAAAATATTCTCCTTCATGTCTTTTCTGCAAAAGTCTTGACAATATAGTCGAGCATTGCGGTCAGAAGATTTGTAAAGAGTGCATTGAAAAGCTTTACACATCAGTCAACAAGGACTAATAAAAAGAAATCGAGTCGGGCGTTCGCCGACTACCCGCAAGGAAGTATTTCTTTAAAATATGAACTTTTGACACAATAATGCGTAAAAAATTCCCGATATGCGTCAGCATTATCGGGAATTTTCGCCTTTTTTTTATCCGAAATTTATATTTTAAAGTGCTTTGCAGTTTCGTAAGAACAGAAAATACAGGGAATTTTGTTCGAGAAACAAATACTGCATTACGGGTAATCGGCGTTCATCACCCGACTTTTTTTATAGCAAAAAAAGGAAAAAAGCAGAGTGTTTTCCACTCTGCTTAAAATTATGTATTCAACTCGGATCACTTATACTGAACGTTGTAGATGGTCATCTTGTTGGTAAGTGTAGCGTATCCTGAAACAGGAACAATAACAGCCTTAGCATCAACCTCAATGAAGTAATTCATGATCTGAGTAAGAGACTCAACCTGACCTGTTGCTGTGTCATATACGAGAGTAGCTGTACAATCCTTACAGGTAAGTTCAAACTTATTCATTGTAACAACACCTGAGAACTCAGCAACGATGTTGTCGATCTCTTGCTGATCAAGAGGATTGAAAACTGAACCAACAATACTTCCGCAGGATGTTGCATTATCTTCTGCAGGATATGCACCCTTTTCATCGTTAAGAACGATAGTAATTGTAGTCTTACCGCCGGACTCAACCATTGTTGCAGTCTTGATAGCACTTGCATCTGTGAGAAGACAACCCTTGATGTTATGAGTAACAGGAATCTGCTCATAGTCAGTTCTTGTCTGCTCTTCAGCTTCCTCTTCAGATGTCATAAGGTTCTGAGCGATGGGAAGAACGAGATTACCGACTGTACCGAGATCATAGTCATCAGCAAGTGTCTGGAATTCTTTCTTATTATACTGAGCAACTTTACCGTCAGCTACATTCTTCTTGAGCTCATCCATAACTCTTGTATACTCAGCAAGGATCTCTTCATAAGAAGCACTATCTGATGCTGCAGCATTGTCACCGTTACTGTCTTCACCTGCAGGTGTATCAGTGTTCGCACTGCCGCCTTGTGTTGAGCTGCCGCCTTGTGTTGAGCTGCCGCCTTGTGTTGAGCTGCCGCCTTGTGTTGAGCTGCCGCCTGTTGAACCGCTGTCAGAAACTGCAACAGTACCTGTTGCAATATTGGAAACCTTGGATGCGGTCACGATACAGCAAATAGAGCATACGCAGATCGCTAATACAGTAACAACGGAAACGAGTCTGGAAAGTACGGGAGAATCGTACTCATGGCTTTTTTTCATATTTGGAGTTACCCCTTTCATGGATTTCTAAAATTTAACCCAATAAATAATTCAGTGCATAATACACCGCTTGTATTAAATTTACATCAAATCAGAAAAAAAGTCAAGACGTAAATTTAATTTCTATGAACTTTTTAACGAAAAAATTAAAAAAATAACATTTTATGACCATTATTTTCATAAAAAACAATTTTTCAGTTGCCGTAAACAGATGTTATACCGTCTGCGATATCTCTGAAGATCGGTGCACAATCGGTTGCCGAGGAATCACCGTATTCATTGAATACCACAATTACATACTCGGGTGAATCGGTGGGGTAATATCCTGCGAACCATGTATGATAAATCTGTTCGCCGTTTTTTATCCAGCCTGTTTCTGCAGTTGCGGTCTTTCCTGCCGCATCATAACACATTGGCTTTGCAAGCTTTCCGCTTCCCTCCGACACGGTCAATTCAAGCATTTCACCTATCTTCTCACAAATGCTGCCGGGAAGAACTTTATTGTTTATCTCATTTTTATAATATGCAGTCACATTTCCTTCTTCATCCACCATCTCCTTTAAAATATACGGTTCACGGTAATATCCGCCGTTGGCAAACGCACAGTATACGGCACCGATCTGCAAAGGTGTTGCCAGAAGTGTCCCCTGCCCGAAGGATAAATTGGCAAGAGCTGCTTTTGAGTCCACGGAAAGAGCGTCGGGAAGATTGCCCGAAGAAGATATCATTGAGTCGCACAACACTATCTCACTGCCGAGACCGAGAGAAGAGGCAGTTTCTATTATTTTTTCAGCACCGATCAGCTGTCCGAGCTGAATAAAATAAGAGTTACAGGAAACGGCGGTCGCATGAGCCATATCAAGCGTGCCGTGACCGCTTTTCTTATGACAATTGAACTGCTGACCGTTGACCGTGACATAGCCTTCACACTCAAAAACAGTATCTTCCGATATTCCCGCCTCAAGTGCCGCCGCCACAACCACAGGCTTGAAAACCGAGCCTACGGAATAGGCATTAAGAGCTCTGCTAAGGAACGGAGAAGCCTCATTTACAAGCGACTCTGCCATATTCTCACGGTCAAATTCGGGAGTGCTTGCAAGTGCAAGAATTTCACTTGTCTTCACATCAAGAACCACGACAGCACCTATATCCATGCCGTTACGTTCCATAGCTTCTTCGCAGACACGCTGTATTCCTCTGTCCACCGTAAGCACAATACCACCCTGACTGCCGTAACCCTCTGAAATAACTTCAAAAGAATCACCTCTGAGCATTCGTCCGTAGGAATCAGCGGAATATCTGACCGACAGCACACCGGAATATTTGTTTAAAAGCTCATCAAAAGCCTTTTCAATGCCTGCAACTCCGTTTTCTTTCGAATCAAGATATCCTATCGTAAGTGCAGCCGTATCGGAGGATGAATACCGTTCATAAACTGTCATTGCAACTATATCGCCACATTCTCCCGAATAGCTGTCACATTCAACAATAAAAGGATTTCCGTCTGCGGCATTTTCAAGAGCAACGGCGTATTCTTCATCGCTCAGTTCATTTTTAAGGCACTCCATAGCTTCACTTGTGGGATCGACCGCCAGCACTGTTTTTTCTTCACGGTTAACGAGAGGAGACATATTCCGATCATATATCATTCCTCTCGACGATGCGATCTGAATACGTCTGGCACTCTGCGACACGGAAGCATCCGAGTACAAAGAGTCATTTATAACCGCAACTCTGAAAATAAGTGCCACGGACAGAAGTGTGCAGACAAAGAATGAAATTACTGCTCTTTTTCCCATAAATATCACCTGCATTAGTATGTGCAGGAAATTTTAATTTAGCGGTACGATTTATTGATTGCATTTTCCTTGTTTACAGTATATAATATCAGCGGTGATAATTATGCCATTATGCAATATTTGTCCGAGAAAATGCAACACCGAAAGAACGAAAAATACAGGCGTCTGCGGTGTAAGCGACACCCTCAGGATCGCACGTGCAGGTGCTCATTTCTGGGAAGAACCCTGCATAAGCGGTTACGGCGGATCGGGTGCCGTGTTTTTCAGCGGATGTAACATGAAATGTGTATTCTGCCAGAACTTTCGGATAAGCTCAGGCGGATTCGGAAAAGAGATAACCGTCGAGCGTCTGCGTGAGATATACGGTGAGCTTGTTTTCAGCGGAGTTCACAACATAAATCTCGTAACGCCGACTCACTATTCAGATAAAATTCTTGAATCACTCACTGAGCCGTTGCCTGTTCCCGTGGTGTACAATTCAAGCGGTTATGACAGCGTTGAAACTCTGAAAAAGTTTGAAAACAAGATACAGATATACCTTCCCGATCTTAAATATATGCGAAGTGATATCGCAAAAAAATATTCAAAAGCTGCTGATTACCCCGAAATTGCAAAACGTGCAATAAAGGAAATGTACCGTCAGGTGGGCAAAGCCGTGGTTGATGATGAAGGAATCATGGAAAAAGGCGTAATAATCCGTCATCTTATGCTTCCCGGTGAGCTTGAAAACACTCTTGATGTAATTGACTGGGTATCAGACGAATTCAGCAACAATGTAATTTTCAGTCTTATGAGTCAGTATACGCCGAACGGCAATTGCGAATACAAAAATCTAAACGATACCGTATCCGAAGACGAATACATGAAAGCTGTTGATTACATGTATCTGACAGGGCTTGAAAACGGCTATATTCAGGACTTTTCATCGGCAAAAAAAGAATACACTCCGCCGTTTGATCTCAGCGGAGTCTGAAGGAGAAAAATAAATGAAAAATAAGCTTATTATATTTGATTGTTTCGGGGTTATCTTTGACGAAATAGCACCTGTTTTCTTTGAAAAGTATTTGCCCGAAGAACAAGCCGCACTTGTTAAAGACAGGATATTTATTCCCGCAGATCTGGGGCTTATTTCTTACGAACAGATATTTGAAGAAATTTCACAAGAACTCAGCATGAATAAAGACGATATCCGTACCGAATGGGAAGGACTTATCAGACTTCGTAAGGATATGCTGCCTGTTATTGAGGATTTAGGAAAAACTGCCGATATTGCACTTCTCTCAAACGCTCCTCTCGGTTTCGTTGAAATGCTTTTTGACAGATATAACTTATCCTATCTGTTTGACAAGACAGTTATTTCCTGCAACGTAAAAATAGCAAAGCCCGACCTTGAAATATACCGTTACTGCGTATCTCTGTTCAATAAAAGCTATGATAAAATATACATGATAGATGACAACATAAGAAATCTTGAACATCTGCATCAATTGGGAATAACACCGATTCATTTTACTGATATCAGCAGTATGACAGAAAAACTGATAAATTAAAACTATCACCTTGCAATAAAATTTTTAGTTTTTGTAACCTTTTTTTATCTGTGATGTGTTATATGTTGTGTAAACAGTAAAAAAAAGGAGATTTACTATGAAAATGAAAAAAATAACAGCTTTAGCACTTTGTATTGCAATATTTTTAATGCATTCAATTGTGTCATTTGCCGCCGAGGATGAACAGCTTCCGCCAACAGGTCTTATATGGGATACATGGGAATCCTATATGGAAAACATGGACGAAACAACACTTCGGGCACTGACGACCCAACGTATGGGTGATGTTGATGCAGACGGAAGAATTACCGCTTCAGATGCACGTTTGTGTCTTCGTGCTGCTGCCGATCTTGAAACACTGACTGAGCCGCAGAGAATTGCCGCTGATGTAAATAACAATTGGGATATTACAAGCTCGGATGCAAGAAAAGTTTTAAGAGCCGCCGCAGGACTTGATATTTTAGATGATATGTCTGTTGAAACCTCAATAGATTGGGGCTTTTTTGTGGGATCACTTAAAACTGCAGGCAGCGGTCGGTATTACTGGCAGTGCAGTGTTGATAAAAACGAATTAACGGTAAATGAATACACTGTTGACACTGCTTCCGAAAAAGACGGTGCTCCCGTTGAACAGTTTTTTGCGTTCACTCCTAAAGCTGAAGGTACATATACGATCAATTTCAAATTAGCCGACAGCACACAGAATGATATTATTGATGAATTCGTTTTAAACGTAACCGTACAGTAAAATAATACGTCAAAGGGGATGCAACAAAAATGAGAGTCGAAACGCCGACTTCCCGTAAGGCAGCATTTGTTTCTCGAACAAAATTCCCTGTATTTTCACCAAAAGC
>CAZTFS010000063.1:0-12893 GCA_964613045.1 uncultured Eubacteriales bacterium | reverse complement strand
AAAATTGATAAAGTGTGTAATTAAGGTGTTTATAATATGGGAATATTTAAATCGGTAAAAACTGTTATTTCGGAAATATGGAATAATAAAGTCCGGCTTTTCCGTCTGGCAAGATATGAACTTAAAAATCAGCATGGCGGTACATTTTTCGGTTTTTTATGGAACTTTTTGAATCCCGCCTTGCAAGTAATTGTTTATTGGTTTGTTTTTGCGGTGGGTCTGAGAAAAGGTAATGATGTTGACGGTGTTCCGTATATAGTTTGGCTTGTTATAGGTATCATAGTCTGGTATTACATAAATCAAGCGATGCTTGGAGCGGATATGTCTATTATAAGTTTCGTAGATGTTCTGAAACGAATGAGATTTCCGCTTTCTATCGTTCCGGTAAAAACCGTTGCATCGAATTTTATAACTCATATATGTTCTCTTTTTATAGTATTTATAGTTGTTCTGATTTCCGGATGTTCCGTCAGTTCAAGTATATGGCTGTTACCTTATTATATTTTCGCAACAACATTTTTTATAATCGGATATGCTCTTATATCTTCATCAATTAATGTTTTATTCCGTGATTTTCACAATTTTTCAAATACAGCACTGAGATTTCTTTTCTTTATCTCTCCTGTAATGTGGCGTCCGTCAGATGATAATGCATTTCTGACAGTTTTTATGAAAATTAATCCTTTTGCATATATACTTAACGGTTATCGTGACACGATTCTTTATGGCTGGAATTTAGCAGACAATCTTGACACCGGAATAATTTTTTGGACAATTTCAATTCTGATGTTTGTTGTCGGATGTGTTATGCACATGCGACTCAGACATAAATTTATTGATTTGTTGTAAGGAGGAAATATTATGAGTGATAATGGAATATCAAAGACCTCCGAAATTAAAACAGTTATAGATTGTAAAAATATAATAAAAGACTATCCGCTTTATTCATCTGCAGCATCAAAGATAAAGGGACTTATTTTTAAAAACAGCGGAACCAAAACCTTCAGAGCACTTGATGATGTAAGTCTTACGATGAAAAAAGGTGAGTGTGTAGGACTTATCGGTCTTAACGGCAGCGGTAAATCTACTCTTGCAAGTATAATAACCGGCATAACTTCACCGTCAGAAGGAACGGTTAATGTTGTCGGTGAGGTAAGTATGCTTTGTGCCCGTAGCGGTATGCGTTCTCAGCTTTCGGGACGTGATAATATAAGATTTAAATGTCTTCTTATGGGTTATACCGATAAGCAGATAGATGAAATGGAAAAGGACATAGTGGAATTTGCCGATATCGGCATTCATATCGACCAGCCCGTAAAAACGTATTCAAGCGGTATGCGTTCAAGACTCGGTTTTGCTATAGCAGTTCACATTGATCCTGATATTCTGATAATAGATGAGGCTCTTTCCGTCGGTGACTCAAGTTTTACGGATAAATGTCTTAAAAAAGTTGATGAATTTAAAGAAAAAGGTAAAACGATAGTTTTTGTAAGTCATGCGGTTTCTGCAATGACAAGTTTTTGTGACAGAATAGTATGGCTTCATTACGGTAAGAAAGTCGGAGAAGGCATTCCCGATGAAATAATCAAGCCTTATTGTGAATTTGCAAGGGAATTCAATGCTATGACTCCTGCTCAGCGTAAGAATTTTGTGCCTGATTTGGAAGAATATCAGAAAAAAAGTGAAACATAATATACAGATTTGCTGTCATTTTGAAGAGGTGTGTATATGAAAGATGAATTATTAAGGCTTAAAGAAGAAAATGACATGCTTAAAAAGCAGAATGAAAGACTTATTTCTGAACTTGAAGAGTGTCATAAGGATATAAATAAACAGATTTCAGTGCTCAGATCCGTTAAAGCAGAAATTCGCCGTCAGCAGGTTCAGCTTGATGCACTGAAAGTTCAGAATGCTGAGCTTAAATACAGATTTGACAGAATTGAAAATCATCCTATTGGCAAGATATTATTTAAAATTTACAGAAATCTTCGTGAATTAAAGCATAGGTTCAGTGACCGAAAGACAGGATGATGATATATGGATAACAAAATGATTGATAAACATATACGTGAATTAAAAGCAAGAAAGAAGATCATTGAATCTGTCCTTGCCGAATACGGAATAGATTGCAGCTCCATTGATAATGAATTTTTTAACACAGAGTGTAACGAGCTTAAAAAATTAAAAGTTGCTGCTGTTATGGATCCTTTTACCGTAGGCAATTTCCGCAGTGAATGTGAGCTTTTTGAAATAACTTCCGATGACTGGTTCAATCAGCTGGAGGAATGCAAACCTGATCTGTTTTTTCTTGAATCCACCTGGCATGGTAAAAATGAATCGTGGTTTAAAAAAGTTTCTACGGGAAGTAAAGAGCTTTATGAAATGACAGAATATTGTCATGAAAAAAAGATCCCCGTAATTTTCTGGAACAAAGAAGATCCTGTTCACACGGATGTTTTTATGGCTGCTGCTTCATGTGCCGATTATGTTTTTACAACTGACGTTGACTGTATTGAAAGATATATAAGAACTTTACAGCATAAAAATGTATATTTTCTTTCATTTTCTGCACAACCTCTTGTTCATAATCCGATTGAGATACATGACAGAAAAGATAAGTTTTGTTATGCAGGAACATATTTTCACAGATATAAAGAAAGATCCCGTGTTTTTGATGCTTTTGCCGATGCTATTGAAAAAAGAAACGGCATGGAAATCTATGACAGAAATTACGGCTCGGGAAATCTTCAGTACGCTTTTCCTGCAAGATATAATAAAATGATAATGGGAAATTTGAAGCCCGAGGATATACATATTGCTTACAAAGGATATAATTACGGAATCAACACCTGTACGGTAAGTCAATCACAGACAATGTTTGCAAGAAGAGGCTATGAGTTACTTGCATCAAACACCGTAACCGTAGGAAATTATTCAAAGGGTGTTAAAAATATTCTCGGTGATCTTGCAATTTCAACTGATAATGCAGACGAAATGATCGCTCAGCTTGATTTGTTCTGTTCGACTCCCGAAAAGTACAGAAAATACCGTCTTGCAGGTCTCAGAGAGGTTCTGAAAAATCATCTGTGCGAAGACAGACTCGGATATATTGCTCAGAAGGTTTTCGGAAAGGATATGAAAAAACAGTTACCTGAAATAACAGTTGTTTCTGATGCGGTAACGAAGGAACAAAAAGAGGCTGTCAAAAAATCATTTGACAGACAGACTTATAATAAAAAGAAGCTGGTTTTTGTAAACGAATCAGAGTATAAAAAAACTGACGGATTTGTTTCTGCATTTTCTTTCCGGGATTATTACGGCGATAATTACTTGCTTGATCTTGTTCTTTCAGTCAGATACAGTGATGCAGATGGTTTCGGAAAGGTTAATTTCTATACGAAGGATGAAAACGGTGTTACTGTAAACGGAACTGATGCTACATACAGACCTTGTGATATGCTTTTCAGTACACGCTGTATTGTAAAGAGTGACAAAGTTGACAGCATACTTGATTTTTCAAAAGGTATAGATTTAAAGGGAAATTTTCTTGCAACTGACGAATTCGGATATTGCAAAAACTGTGTTGATGAAAAATGTGATGCAGTTGATGATACGGTAATTGTTGATAAAGGAATACCTCTTGAGAAGATAGAAAATGCAATAGATAAAATCAAGGCTTCGGCACTTGATACTGATATTATCAGTCTGTCATCTACAGATATGAATTCTGCTTGTAAAAATAAAATAAATCATGTTTCAACAAGTTATCTTGCAGGTAAATTCAAAGTTCAATCGGATTTGGCTGATGATAAGAGCGAATATCAGTTCTTTAAAGAAGAATACGATATTTCAGATTTCAACAAAACAAAAAAGATAAATATTCTGTTTAACGGAACAGGAGATCTGAATGTAAGATGTTTCTGTATTTTCTTTGATTCTGCCGGAAATAAGCTTGGCTCGGTCAGTGAAGTTTGCAACAGAATAATTGAAGCCGAAATTCCTGAAAATGCATCGTCATTCTCTTTGGCTCTGAAAATAACCGGTTCGGGACTTAAAGAATTTACCGGAGTTACAATCGGCAGTGATCTGGATCACGGAACGTCAACACCGATTCTTACAAAGAGTGATACTGTGATTGTTTCAGGTTGTTATCCTTCATACGATGATTTGTATAATCACATGTTTATTCATAAACGCAATAAGTTCTATAAGGAAACGGGATTTGGGACAGATGTTTTCTGTATCAATATGAGTGAAAAAGCAGGGTATCGTGAATTTGAAAATATTGACGTTACAGTCGGCGGTGCAGACAAACTTGCAAGTGCTGTCAGATCAGGTTCTGTAAAAACGGTTTGCGTTCATTTTCTGACACCTTATATATGGAATACTCTCAAGTGTTATCTTGACAGTATAGATCTGATAGTCTGGAGTCACGGCAGTGATATTCAGCCCTGGCACAGAAGAAAATACAATTATAAAACTCAGCAGGATATTGATGAAGCAAAAAAGGCATCCGAAAAGAGAGAGGCTTTCTGGAAAGAGGTTTTTGAATATTCCGACAGATACAATATTCACTTCGTTTATGTTTCGGAGTTTTTCAAAAAGCAGATAGAAGAGGATTATAATATCTCTCTTGACGGAAAATGCTCAATAATTCATAACTGCATTGATACGGACATGTTCTCTTATGAGAAAAAATCTCCCGAACAGAGATTTAAGATAATGTCTGTAAAATCGTTCAGCACTCTTACGTATGCAAATGATATTACGCAACAAGCAATTCTTGAGCTTAGTAAAGAGCCCGAATTTTCTCAGATGACATTTGATCTGTATGGTGACGGTGAAAGATTTGAACAGGATACCGAGCAGATAAAGAAATTTTCTAATGTTCATCTTCATAAAGGCTTCTTGCCCCAGTCGCAGATAGCGGAGCTTCACAAATCACACGGCATCTATATCGCAACATCAAGAATGGATACTCAGGGCGTATCGAGAGATGAAGCTATGTCTTCAGGGCTCGTTCCCATAGCATCTGAAGTTGCGGCAGTCCCCGAATTTGTGAACGAAAGCTGCGGTATGCTTGTTCCCGGTGAGGATGCAAAGGCTGTTGCAGATGCTATACTTAAACTCGTCAGAAACGAAGAGCTGTTTATGACTCTGAGTGAAAATGCGGCAAACTACGTAAGAGGTAAGACTTCCAAGCAGTTTACTATAGACAAAGAAACACAATTGATAAAATCAAAAAAATAAGATTATAATTTTTCGTATAAAGAAAGGTTGATAACAGTGATTAATATTATAGGTCTTGGCTATATCGGACTTCCCACAGCCCTGATGTTTGCTTCACACGGCGTTGAAGTAGTAGGCACTGACTACAATAAGGAGCTTGTGGATACTCTTAATGCAGGTCACACCACATTTGAAGAGGAAGGTCTTGACGAGCTTTTTGCCGACGCTGTAAAAAGCGGCATAAAGTTTTCAACAGAATATCAGAAAACTGATATGTACATAGTTGCTGTTCCCACTCCTTATGACAAAGACAGCAAGAAGATCGATGCATGTTACGTAGTATCTGCAGTTAAAGCAGTTATGGATGTTTGTCCCAAGGGTGCAACGGTTGTAATTGAATCCACCGTTTCCCCCGGAACTATCGACAGATTTGTACGTCCCGTTATTGAGAAAAACGGATTTGTTATCGGTGAGGATATCAATCTTGTACATGCTCCTGAGAGAATTATTCCCGGAAACATGGTTTATGAGCTTAAACACAATTCAAGAACGATCGGTGCTGATGATAAAGCAATCGGCGAAAAGGTTAAGAACTGTTATGCTGCTTTCTGTCAGGGCGAGATCGTTGTTACCGATATCAGAACTGCAGAAATGACAAAGGTTGTCGAAAACACATTCAGAGATATAAATATTGCTTTTGCAAATGAGCTTGCAAAGATCTGCCGCAGTGATAATATGGATGTTTATGAGATAATCAGAATCGCAAATAAGCACCCCAGAGTTAATATTCTTTCTCCCGGTCCCGGTGTAGGCGGTCACTGTATTTCCGTTGACCCCTGGTTTCTGGTCGGTGACTATCCCTCACTTGCAAATATCATAAAGCAGGCACGTCTTATCAATGATTCCATGCCCGAATTTGTTTTAGACAGAATACATGACATTATGAAAGAAAAGGGAATCAGGGACGTTTCAAAGGTAGGTCTTTACGGACTTACTTATAAGGAAAATGTTGATGATATCCGTGAAAGCCCCACTCTCCAGATGCTCGAAAGCATGGAAAGACATCTCGCAACAGGAGTAAAGGTATACGATCCTTATGTCACCCGTGATGTTGCAGAAAATCAGTACCATGATTTTGATGCATTCCTTAATGATGTTGAGCTTGTTGTTCTTCTTGTCGGTCACGACGAAATTAAAAATAATATGGACAAGCTTGAGGGCAAGGTTATTCTTGATACAAGAAATATCTGCACTCTTGAGGGAACTTACAGACTTTAATTAAGATGGTGAAATTATGAAAACGGTAATGCTTGTTTTCGGCACTCGTCCCGAAGCTATAAAAATGTGTCCTCTTGTTCTTGAACTTAAAAAGAGGGAAAATATAAATACGGTCGTCTGTGTAACAGGTCAGCACCGTCAGATGCTCGACAGCGTTCTTGAAACCTTCGGTGTCGTGCCTGATTATGATCTCTCAATTATGAAGGACAGACAGACTCTTTTCGATATAACCGCAAATATACTTCTCAGAATCAAGGATGTGCTTGCCGAAGTAAATCCGGATGTTGTTCTTGTTCACGGTGATACATCTACCACATTTGTTACGGCTCTTGCATGCTTCTATATGCAGATCCCCGTCGGTCATGTTGAAGCAGGACTGCGTACATACAATATCTATTCGCCCTATCCCGAAGAGTTTAACCGTCAGGCAGTCAGCATAATTTCAAAATATAATTTTGCACCTACAAAGATGTCTGAAGAAAATCTACTCAAAGAGGGTAAGGAAAAGGACAGTATTTATATTACGGGTAATACTGCAATTGATGCACTGAAAACTACCGTCAGAGCTGATTATACCCATCCCGAGCTGGAATGGGCAAAGGATTCAAGACTTATCATGCTTACGGCTCACAGAAGAGAAAATCTCGGCGAACCCATGCATCACATGTTCAGAGCCATCAAGAGAATTATCGACGAGACACCCGATATCAAGGTCATTTATCCCATTCACATGAATCCCGTTGTCCGTGAGGCTGCAAACGAGGTATTCGGTGATGATGAAAGAGTTCATATTATTGAGCCTCTTGATGTTCTTGATTTTCATAATTTCCTTGCGAAGAGTTATCTTATTCTTACTGACAGCGGCGGTGTGCAGGAAGAAGCCCCATCTCTGGGCAAGCCTGTGCTTGTTATGAGAGACACCACCGAGCGTCCCGAGGGAATTGCAGCAGGTACGCTCAAATTAGTGGGTACAGATGAGGAATTTATCTACAATACGTTCAAAACTCTTCTCCACGATGAGAATGAATACAAAAAAATGAGCCACGCATCAAATCCGTACGGTGACGGTAACGCATCCAAGAGGATTGCCGATATTTTAGAATTCGGAAAAACGGATGAGTGGATAGTTTAATAATTTTAAAGAAATAAGAGCTATATTTAAGGGAGCTGTATCAAAACATCTTACGTTGATGTTACGGTACAGCTCCCTGAAGATTATGCAGTTGTAATTTTGCCGTCGATTTCTTTGATTTCTGTCAGGACAGGTCTTTCATCGGGGTTTTTATTAGGTCTGTGAAGGACAAGATAAAGCTTACCCTCAAAGCTTCTGAAAATCATACCGTGTCCACCGTCTTTTTCAGCAAGCAGGGGTAAATCGTGTTTCCAGTTTCCGTCAATGTCACCATTGTCGGAATAGCTGACAGCCTGAACATATCCGCTGTCGGTAAAGCTTGACCATATCATATACAGCCTTCCGCTTTCACCTCTGAAAAGGAACGGACCGTCCGTTACCCATGAATCATGCTCTTTTCTTGCCCAATACGGGTCAGAGCCTTTGCACAGAGTTCTCGGCTCGGTGACAGCCGTTTTTAAATCCGGACTTAACTGCATTTCGCATATCTCGCCGTTTCTTATCTGACTCCATTCGTGGCAGAAAACGATATGAGGCTGACCGTTTTTATCTATATAAAGAGTTCCGTCAAGGCTCATCCATTCTACGGGAGTAACAGGGAAGTCAGTTATCGGAACAAACTTTCCTTCGGGAGTGTCTGAAACAAGTATTTGTGTACCTCTGTTTCGTTTCTCATTTTTGAAAGATGCAAACATATAAAATTTGCCGTTATATTTATGAACTTCGGGAGCCCAATAGTTGTGAGTGCCCCAAAAGTCTGCCGATGGAGAGAAGACAGATTTCGGTTCGCTCCAGTTTTCAAGGTCATCGCTTATGTAAACATCAAACCCCATGCCGTCAGCCATTTCTCTTGCCCAGCAGTTCAGCCCTCTTGTGCCGTACATGTAATACTTGCCGTTTTCAGGAATAATAAACGGATCCCGAATGTTGATTTCGTTAAGTTTCACTTTTACCGCCTCTTTTTTATGATCGTTATTAGTATAAAATTGATTATCATCAAAGCGGAAATGACTCCGCCGGTTACCGAAAAGTATGAAATGCCGAAGCTCAGCGGCATAAGGGAAGTAAGGATCGAAATAAAAGCTGTCACAGTCGCAAAGCCTGTGATTTTTTCAGCTTTTCCGCACAGCAGTACAACAGAGATTACAAGTATGATACATGTCAGCATCGCAGTAATAAACGGCCCGAAATTGGCATAACCGAAAGGTGTCAGACTGAAATAAGAGAAAGTTTTTCGCATGCTGCCTTCCTGATCTGCAAAATTGCAGACCGCACCGTAAGGCAATGCTTCAAGAATAACAGATATTACAGATGAAATTAAAAGTGTTGTTTTGATTTTTTTCAATTTAAACACCTCACCTATATTATACATTGCTGTTTTAAGTATGTAAAGAAAAATATCCCGAAGATTCTTCGGGATAAGATTATTTATACTCTTTTTTTCTGTTTTGCCCTGCCGTTGCCGCCTTTTATCAGCGGTGCATTTTTTGAGGGTGAAAGACGTGTAAGCATAACTGCCGACACTGCAATGATTACGATAGCTGCGGTCGCAAGTATCGCAAAGCCTACCATCTGATTCATACCGGAGGATGAATCATCAGAAACTGAACCTACAAGTCCGTTGTTGTTTTGCTCGTTTTCAAGATATATCTGATTTGCACTCGATGTTGTTGTTTCGATCGGAGTTACGACAACAGAATTAAACGTTGTTGTTTCATTGTTGACCTGAGATGCAGTTGTTGTTTCTTTCTGTGCCTGTGTGGTCGTTTCTGCCGTATCTGCACCTGAGCTGTTGTTTTTGGTTGTCTGCTCATTTTTTGTGGTTGTCACCGTAGAAGTAACAGGTGCAACATAGGGATCAATATTTAAAATATCCGCATAATCCTTAAGTTCTCTGTTGACACCGTAAGCCGCTTCGGGGATAAGATCCGTAACGGCGATCTGACCGAGCTGTGTGAAGTGTGCACCGTCGCTTGTCATGTGACCTCTGATTGCTGCAGAATCATTCGGATCTCTTACAGCATCAAGATCTATATGACCGGTAAAATAATCTGAACTTGAATTTTTTACCCAGCTGTTTATCTTAAGCAGTGTGTTTTCGCCTTCCTGTGACCACTCAAGATCGTCAGAGCCCATAAAGTTTCTGGTGTATCCCTTGTAGGGAGTCCTTGTGCAAAGATATAATTTGATTTCGGAATCTTTGACTTGTTGGGAAAGCTGTTTGTAGCCCTCTATTATCTGATTCGGTGTTGCTTTTTCCATACCTTCGTTACTTTTAAGCAATGGATGGAGGACATCGTTGACACCGATCTTTACGATGACATATTTTACGCCTGCTACGTTAAAAGCATCACGTTTTGCACGGGTCAGAAGTGCTTGTCCGTAAACTGTTCCCAAAAGTCCTGTACCGTCTTTCAGAATCTCGTTTCCTATGATACCCGACATAACGAAACCGATATTGTTAATTCCGTTAGCATTTACTTTTTCCGCAAGCATAAGATAGATATCATTTGTAAGTGTGGAGTCACCCAAAAGAACTACACAGTATGAATCCTTTGCATAAACATCAAGACGGGAAAGGAACGGTATTGTATAATAAGTAATAGTGTTTGATGTGAAGGTAAGTCTTGTTGCAACAGTAGTCATTGACTCTTTGTGCGTTCTGTTGCCCAGTGAGCTGCACAGGTATGTAGTTCCGCCGTAAAGACCTGTTGTGTACATCGTTGTTGTGTTTTTATAGTAGGTGCTGACGCTTACTTTTTCAAGAGCAGTTGTTTTGAATGTTATCTCGTCTGAATAAACTTCGCTTCCTGCTGCGATCGTTATTGATTTCTGACCGTTGTTGAAGGTTACCTGAGTTATTGAATCCTCAACAACAAGGTCGTCTGTTTTGCCGGTATATGCGATCGTTGTCTCATTGATGGTGATTTTATCATCACCGAAAACATTTGAAAACTTGAGCCTTATTTTTGTACCGCCGAGTGTGGGGGTAATGACGGTTCTGACCGTGGAGCCTGCGGGAATAACATCCTTCAGATTACTTTCTGCAAGCGTGATGCCGCTGTCAATCGCAGGTGAGCCCCAAGAGCTGACCCAATCATATCCTGCCGCCGAAGCGGAAAATCCTGCAGGAATAATTCCGATCAGCATTATTAAAATCAGGATAAAACATAATACTTTTGATATCCTTTTCATTAAAACAATCCTCTCCGTATATACTAAGACCCAATTGTACAATATATATATTTACATATATAAATAATAACACTGAGAAGTGAAATAGTCAAGAAAATTTTAATTAGATTTATACATTTATTTTAACAGTTTGTGAATTGATAATCTACAACTTTTGTATTTTTGAAGAAAAAGGGACATATTGTATATTCATGTTCATTTTTTAGACATGCTGTTTGTATTGTACTGAAATTAATTATAAGAAAAAATCTTGCAATTTAAGCAACATTCTACCCTCAATTTTGAGGATCAGGTGCTTCTTAATGTATGGAAAATCGACAATTACAGTGAATCAACACTCACCATAACAGACTGAAAACTGGAATATGCCATGAATTGCGATGAATTGTACATAATTGAAAAATAATTGTTAAAAGTTTGTTAATTTAAATTCAATAATTATACAATATATGTATTGTATAATCGCATTAAGTGAAAGTATGATAGGGGGGAAATATAATGGTAGCACTTGAAAGACTCATGGATTTCTTCGCATTTTTCGTTGATTTATTCAAGAGCTTTTTCTCAGGTTTAGCAGGTCTCTTCTCAGGTGACGCTGAATCCGCTGAATAATTCAGTAAAAAAGCATAAAACAGCACCCTTTCGGGAGTGCTGTTTTTTTGTAATTCTTATTCTTTGTTGCGTTCACACTCAAGAATGAGTGAATCCATATATGATACAGCAATATCAGACGGGAGATACAATCTGTTGCGTTTGATAAAATCCTCGAAGAATCTGAAATCTGATATTATGCTTGTATTTTTTATGAAGATCGAATATTCTCCGCAGTAGTTATTTTCGCTGTTATCAAGACTGCCTGCAATGCTCATATATCGCTCAAAAATATCAATACTGAAGCAAGCATCTGCAATTTTCATGCTGTTGTCATGCAGTACTCTGATCTTCGGATTGTCACCGCAGGCATATTTTTTCAGAATTTTAAAAACCTTCTGCCTGTCTGCGTATGTCATAGGTTTTGTCCAGCTTAAAGGAAAATTAAACACTCTTCCGTCTGCGGCAAAGCGTTCCAGAGCGGACTGAGGGAATAACACCGGTCCGCTGTGCATACCTAATTTTTTATAGTGATCTACTGCAATTTTTATCAGCAGCTCTCTGTCAGGGAGTTCATCGTTTGCAATATTTTCTATCATTTCAGGAACAAAGGGAATGATGCATGCCGAATTACCAAGAGCTGAAGATATTTTGTTTGAAGAAACTTTTGTAATGGAATTTTTCAGTTCAAAAACATCCGTAGGATAGGAGGAAAGGGGCTGACATTTGCTGAGTATTACGGACAACATATCATTTACCGAACATACTATGTCTCTTTCGGTGATAAGCATTCCGCAACTCAGATCAGTGTTGTAGAAAAATACATGTGTATCGGTAACAAAATAGTAGGGATAAATGTCGCCGACAGTTGTTGTCAGTTCAGAATAGCAATAAAGGGGATTAAAGCCTCTGCGGATATATCTGAGGCTGAGAAACAGATTTGAAATATTCGTATCGGAGGTGTTGGATGAGTCAAATACGATAATATGACGAAAATCAATGTCATCTTTTTTTTCTATAAGGGCAGAAAAAACGACATCGTCCGTAAGATTATCTTTAAATGAAAAATTTGTTGTAATTTTCTTTGTTTTATCATCAAGTATCAGTGCGACGATGATGCTCAACAGCTCCCATTTGCCTGTTACGGCTGATGATGAATCGGGAATAGGGAGCGGTGAGATCGTAATGCTGTTTGTTCGTTCATGACGCCCTGATAAAAAATAGTGTAACTTAAATATTTTATCAATTACACCTAAAGGATATTTATCTTTATAGTATGCATAACGCAGTCGTGATATTTGTTCATCGGTAAAGTTTATAGTTGCTATCATATTCTGGAATTTTGATTCCGTCAGGTTCTTCTCACCGTTGAGAACAGAGTAGATCATTGATCTGCTGCAACCGATAAGCTGGGCTGCATTACTTTGCGTAATTTCGAGCTTTTCAAAACATTCGTTCAATATAACGC
>CAZTFS010000062.1:0-13359 GCA_964613045.1 uncultured Eubacteriales bacterium | reverse complement strand
CCAACTTATCAGTCGCTTGTATAAGGAAGAAGAGCGATCTGACGTGCACGCTTGATAGCTGTTGTAAGCTCTCTCTGATGCTTTGCACATGTACCTGTGATTCTTCTGGGAAGAATCTTTGCTCTTTCAGATGTAAAGCGGCGAAGCTTTGCTACATCCTTATAATCGATAAAATCAGTCTTTTCAACACAGAATGTGCAGACTTTTCTGCGGCCTTTTCTGTTGGGACGGCCGCCCTTATCGCCTTTATCGTAAGCCATTACGGAACCTCCTAATTTTTAATTATCAAAACGGAAGATCATCTTCCGCCGCTGCGATATCTGAGAAATCCTCAGAAACGCTGTTCTGGTAGGATGCGGGCTGTGCAGCAGGAGCCTGATATGCATTAGCACTTGCTCCGCCTGATTCAGCTTTTGAACCGCAGAAACTTGCTCTGTCAACAACAACCTCAACAGCTGTTCTCTTATTACCGTTTCTGTCCTCATAAGAACGTGTCTGTATAGAACCTTGGATAGCAATCATCTGACCTTTACGGAAATATCTTGAAATGAATTCCGCATTCTGACGCCAAGCAACACAGTTAATAAAATCTGCCTGTCTCTCCTGTCCCTGTGACTGATAATTTCTGTCAACAGCAACACTGAAAGATAATACAGAAAGATTTGATGTTGTTGTTTTAAGTTCGGGATCAGCAGTCAGTCTGCCCATAAGAACAACGCTATTAATCATTTGGTGACATCCTTCCAAAAAAAATTATTCAGCAGCTTCTTCAGCTGTTTCTGCAGTTTCAGCATTAACTGCCTCTGCTGTCTTCTCGACCTTCACGATGAGAACACGAACTGCATCGTCTGTGATGTTGACGACACGCTCAAACTCAGCGGGGAATTCAGGTTCTGACTCGAATGTGTAGAGTACGTAGTAACCTTCGTTCTCGTAGTTGATGGGATATGCGAGCTTTCTTTTGCCCCATTCATCAACAGAGTCAAGAGTTCCGTTAGCCTCGATAAGAGCCTTAAACTTCTCAACAAGAGCGGAAACATCGTCACCGTTCTTAACTGAGAAAATTACGACTGCCTCGTAGTTTACCTTTGACATTTGTTGCACCTCCTTTTGGACATTGGCCCCCTTGTATCCGGGAGCAAGGATGCTGTTAAATTTCATTACAGCATTTATGAATTATATCAGATTAAAATCTGTTTGTCAAGTAAAAATGATAAAATTCATCAATTTTACGCAAGACCTAAATACTCCTCAAGGCAAAGTCCGCTGGCTTTAATAGCTTTGGCATTCTCAACACCCACATATCGCCAGTGCCAGGGTTCAAATTTAACACCTGTTATATCGACTTTATCTTCGGGATATCTGAGAATAAAGCCATAATCCTGTGCATTTGCAGTAAGCCATGCATATGCTTTTGTATTTTGAAAATTAGCACTGCTTGAAGCACAGATTATATCCATACATATTCCGATATTATGCTCAGAGCTTCCGGGAGGATTTCTTCTTCTTGATGCAAGATCATGTGCTTCACTTTCGGAATACCCCGAATTCAGATATTCATTTACAAACTCATAATAAAGTGTCTTTTGAGTTGAATAGCTTCTGTAGCCTGAACATGGAGTAAGATAGATTCCGTCAGCAGCCGCTGCAGAATACATTTTATCGTAAGCTGCTGCAGCTCTCGAATCCATTCTTATCGAGGAACCTGCAACATAAGACAGAGATATCTCTTTTTCAACAGAAGCATCAATGCATCTGTACCTGTTAAGACAGATCATCTGCCATGATGCATCGTCTGATGGATAACTGACAACCTGTGCACCGGGAACAGCTGATGATGAAGAATACTTAGATGTTTCGGGAGCAGTTGTTGTTGTGGTGGTTGAATCTTTATTTATATCTGTTGAAGCTTGAACCGCAGATGTATCAGCCTGCGTTTGTGAAGCAGTTGCACTTTCCGATGAAATTTCATTCTGAACAGATGCTGATGCAGTCTCCGACTCACCGGTAGTTTTTTCACAAATAAAAGTCGTCAGAAAATAGACACCGATAAACAGTACCTCAAGCACAACAACAGCCGTTATAACCATCAGTGCCTTATTTTCGAAAAATCTTTTCCTTTTTTTGGGCATAATTATACATCCTTTTGCTTTATATGATGAATTATATAATATTAATTTTAAAATGTCAATTTAAAAGTATAGTAATTTTGCACAATATATCTTCAATCTTTTTATGTGTATTCACACTCGACTTTTGTATAAATTTATGATATTATTAAGTAAATTTTAATACTCGGAGGATAAAATTAAATGAAACCACAGGATTGCGGACCTATGTATAAGTCCAAACTCAGAGAATGTGCTAATTTTGCCGCTTGGACGATCAAGAAGATATGTAAAGATATCGGCCCCAGACCGTCAGGTAGCGAACAGGAGCTTGAAGCTGAGAAATTTATTGCAGAAAAAGTCGGCAAAGCAGCTGATGAAGTTAAGACAGAAGCATTTACCGTCGCGAGAGGTGCATTTTTCGGTTGGGAAAAAATCGACAGCGTTTGTCTGATACTTGCGACAGCATTTCTTTTGTTTGACATGGCAGCAATTTCACTTGTATTTGCTGCAATATCAATTGCTTGTCTTATCGGCGAATTTCTTTTTTACAAAGAATTTATTGACAGATTTTTTAAGAAACAGACATCACACAACACAATGCTTACAAGAAAACCTACAGGTGAAGTCAAGCGAAGAATTATTTTTGCAGGTCATGCTGATTCTTCTTTTGAGTGGAGATATACACACCTCGGCGGTGCCCCTATGATGTATTTTTCATACATATATCCCGCAGTAGGTCTCGGCTGGGTTACGGTATTCAGCATTGTAAGCATTTTCCAAGGCGGTGCATTTGCCCCTTCTGCGGCTGATATTAATTGGTACTCATGGGTCGCATTAATATTTATTCCCGCATACATAATGCTCTATTTTGCTGTCAACTACAATCTTTGTGTTGACGGTGCAAATGACAATCTTACAGGTTGCCTTGCAAGTGCAGCCGTACTTAAATTCCTTGATGATAATGACATCAGATTTGAAAATACCGAAGTTGTTGCAATGCTTTCCGGTAGTGAAGAAGCCGGCATCAGAGGAGCAAAGGCTTACGCAAGAATGCATGAAAAAGAACTGAAAGAAGTAGAAACAATGTTTGTCGCTCTTGATACATTCAAAGATTATGATGACATGTTTATTTATAACAAAGATATGTCGGGTCTTACAAAGCACGACGAAAGATGTTGCAAGCTTCTCAAAAAGGCAGCTATGAATGCCGGTATTGACATGAAATACTCAGTAATTTTCGCCGGTGCTTCTGATGCAGCTGCAATGACACAGGCTGGTGTTCCCAGTGTTTCTCTTGCGGCAATGAACCCCGGACCTCCCAGATATTATCACACAAGAGATGACAAAGCTGATATTATTGATCTTAAAACAATTGAAAAAGGTATCGAAATCGCTGTTGAAGCAGCATTCATCTTTGATGAAAAAGGTCTTTGCGATAATTATTAATTTTTCTATTGTAAAATCAGACAGGTTATGTTATAATTGATTCGTTGATTATATTATATATCTACAATTCCGGAAAGGGGTTAAAACCTTTATGAAAAAAAGACTTTCAATTTTAACTGCAATTGTACTTATGCTTGCAATGCTTTTATCGTTTGCATCCTGTACATCAACAACTTCTGACGAAGATGAAACTGCAGAATTTGTGGCAGCAACAATTCCTGTAAATGAAAATGTCCCTGTATCAGAAAGTGAGATCATTGCTTTCTACAACGATATAATGACAAATCTTCAGAAAGAAGATATGTTTGACGAAACAAACAAGCCCGGCATAAATATGAGCGAATCACTCGGTGCTAACGATATTAAGGTTCTTGCATACGATGCATCTACCGGTGAGGCAACAGAAGATGATTCCCTTAACACGCTCAACAAGTCTGCAAAAGCTATTAAGGAAAGAATCTTAAGCGGTGTTGAAACTGACTCAACAATTATCGGTTTTGGCGACATGACAACACCCGTATCATCAATCATTTACCCCTATGACGGTACATCATCTCTTAACGCAGCAGATGTTGTAAGTGCAACATGCAATGTAGACGGCAGCAATCTTAATATAACGATCATCCTTAGCGGCAGCAAGGATACTGTCGATAACGTTTTCGGCACAAGAGACAAGGCAGAGGTTCTTTCTGTTCTTAACGAAAACAGCAGTGAATATGCAACAATAAACGATTATTCAGTTGAGTATGTTGCAGATGAAGAAAACAACACATACAGCACTATTAACCTTGTTGTTGAAGTAGAAAAGCAGGATGATGGTTCGTACAAATGCACCGGCAGAATAATGTCTCTCGATATTAATATTATCTGCGATGTAACTGCTGACATGACATGCAAAGGTTCATTTGCAGACTACGGTGACATCCGGCTTCAGTTCCGTTTCACAGACAGAAAGTATTATGAATTCGATTGGCTCGGATCTTCAACATGGGAGCCTACAACAGAAGCAGCAACTGAATAAAGCAGCAAAACAAATCAGAGAGGATGCATTTAAGCACCCTCTCTGTTATTTTGATTGATTCATCCTTCTTTTGACGAAAACATCTTATTATATCTATCACGTAACAGATCTTCTGAACATTTGATTACGGTATTGAGATATTCAGGGGCTTCCGGATACGCACTTTGTGCAGATTTTTCACTCTGCCTCTTGCCTGCGAACATTTTATCAAGAATATGGGATGCAAGAATATCACCGTCCCGAACATCAAGATCAAACCATTCTTTATCAGACACACCGTATTTCACGCTCAGAAGTGCAAAACGATAAACAGACAGCAACAATTCATCTCTTAATCTGCCTTCTGCGGCATCACCTGATGAACTCATACGCTCGGTAATATCAACAAGTGCTCTGAGCAATGTTTTTATTCGCAATTCGGAGTCTGTAGGCAATACGTTTTTATTATAAATATCATTAAGTCCGTGTCGGCTGTCTGTCAAGCCTAACAGATAATCCGCTGTAACATCATAATAGTCGCACGCACGTTTCAAAAAATCAAGTCCGCATTCACGTATACCTTTTTCGTAATGTGACAACAAAGCCTGTGACACACCGAGACATGATGCAGCTTCCTTTTGACTGATATTCTTTTCCTTCCGAAGATCAGAAAGTCGTAAAGCAAAATTTGCACTCATACTTGACACTCCGTTATACTTGATGTATATTATTGTACAACAGATAAAACAATTTGTAAAGGATAAATGACATGAAAACATACAAAATCTATCTTATAAGAAACGGGCTTACAAAAGGCACGCTTGAAGGCAGATATATAGGTCACACAGATGAACAGCTGTGTGAAGAAGGTAAAAAACAAGTTATTGAGCTTGCAACAACAGGTTATTTTCCGGAAGTTGAAGCTGTTTTCTCCTCACCTCTCAAGCGTTGTACCGAAACAGCAAAGCTAATCTATCCCGACAAAGACCCTATACTCATGAATGAAATAATGGAATGTAATTTCGGCGAATTTGAGGGATTAACAGCTGAAGAGCTTGAAGACAATGAACATTTCAAAAACTGGCTCAAAGGCGAAAATGATGCAAGACCGCCTTTCGGAGAATCAAACGGTGAATTCAGCACCCGAATCTGTAACGGATTCATAAGAATTATTGAGGGACTTCTGAAAACAGGCACAAGAGAATCAGCAATCATCACTCACGGCGGAATAATAATGTCATGGCTGGCTGCTTTCGGCCTTCCCGAAGCACCTCTGACAGACTGGAGATGTCCGTCGGGATGCGGATATATGCTCAGCCTGAATGCATCAATCTGGTCAAGACTCAGAAAGGTTGAAGTCATTGACGAGGTACCGTTCACCATCAGAGAAGAATCTGATGATGATTGGATGAGTGACGGATCAGAATATTTCTGGCATGATTACGAAAACGAAGATGAAGAATAATTAAAATGGATGCAGAAAAAAATAAAAGCCGGAGAAAAAAGTTTATTCATTCTACGCATTTTTTTCTGTCTCATTAAAAAGGAGCTGTGTAACACAGCTCCTTTTTAATAGAATAATTCCTGTCTGTT
Source organism: uncultured Eubacteriales bacterium (assembly GCA_964613045.1). Lineage (GTDB taxonomy): Bacteria > Bacillota > Clostridia > Oscillospirales > Acutalibacteraceae > UBA1081. The sequence continues at coordinate 7,209 of CAZTFS010000062.1, read as the reverse complement.
GTGATACTTTTTTATCATTTTTTTGACTGCCCGCCATATAACGGCAAGAGTGGTAAAAGCCAAAAAAGTTGATGCGGGATTTTTTACATTACTTTTTCTCATTTCAAATCCTCCGATCAATAACGATCATACTTCCTATATCGTACAGTTTTCCTTTTGCAAGTGAAACTGCTGTTATTCCGTATTTATTTAAAAAGCTGACAATTTTATTGCTATCCGGATGGGTCATTATATCGCCGTTAAACACTATTTCAGTGTCGCTGATCCTGCCTGCAGTGCCACCTATGAATCCGTAATCAAAACCATCTAAAACTACACATCCCTTTGATACTTTCAGAACATCTATACGGTATCTCATACATTGTTTTGCTATAGTTTCATCATCAGTTATAACAGCACTTCCGTTAACGGGGATAACCGAGCATTTGGTATATCCCTGTCGCACATTTATTATTTTTTTATCTCTGAAATATTGTAACACAGCTTCAGAGACCGTGTCAACATTACAGATCAGATATTCATCAAGAACAACACAATTCAGCGGCACGTCGTCAGGATATTTACTTCCCAGCTTATTTTCAAGTACACGGACAGTATACCCGTAATTTTCAAGGAAAGATCTGTAATCATTCATTTCTTTGGCAATAAAAATCACGCCGTCACTGCAATCAAGAAAAGAAAGATCTGCATGATGCATCACTTCCCTGCTGACTGATTCATTATAATGAAATTCTGTAATTTCATAACCGAGCAATGTCAATTTCTCTTTAGCCGCCGGTTTGAGACCTGATGCAAGAATACATTTACTCATAAAACTATCTCTGTAAATGCATCACGAATTCTACGAACACCGACGATCTGAGCACAGTTCTTTATTTCTTCGGGAAGCGATTTATAGTTATGATAAGGAATTATTATTTTTCTGAAGCCAAGCCTGACAGCTTCATTTACACGTTGCTGTGCATTTGAAACGCCTCTTATTTCTCCTGCAAGACCGATCTCACCAAAAGCAATAACATCATCTTTCAGGATCATATCCTTAAGAGATGACACCAAGGCAAGAACAACAGAAAGATCAGATGCAGGTTCGTCAATTTTAAGACCGCCGACAATATTCAAATAACAATCAGTGTTAGCAAAATAATATCCTGCCCGCTTTTCGAGTACAGCTATAAGCATTGCCATGCGGTTAAAATCATAACCGTTTGTCATTCTTCGTGGGGTTCCGAAGCCTGTAGGAGTAACAAGAGCCTGCACTTCAGCTAAAATAGGTCTGGAGCCCTCCATAACGCACATTACGCAAGTTCCCGAGGTATTCTTCGGTCTGCCCTCAAGAAGCATTTCAGAGGGATTAGGCACTTCCTGCAGTCCCGTGTCATTCATTGTAAAAACGCCTATCTCATTAGTTGAACCAAAACGGTTTTTAACTGCTCTGAGAATTCGGTATGACATATTTTTGTCACCCTCAAAGTAAAGAACAGTGTCCACAATATGCTCAAGAACCTTAGGACCTGCGATGTTGCCGTCTTTATTAACATGTCCAACAATAAAAATCGGAATTGACAGCGATTTTGCAGTACGCATAAACAGATTAGTACATTCTCTGACTTGAGTGACACTTCCTGTTGTGGACTGGATGTCAGTTATACTCATGGTCTGAATTGAGTCAATTATTACAACCTCAGGCTTGTCCTGTCTGATGACTTCCGCAATATATTCAGCATCTGTCTCGCACAAAACAAGAAGATTTTTGCCTTCAACGCCAAGTCTGCCTGCTCTCAGTTTAATTTGACCGGCAGATTCCTCACCTGAGACATAGAGAACTTTTTTACTGTTCGATAGGTTGCGACATGCCTGAAGAAGAATCGTTGATTTTCCGATTCCCGGATCACCGCCGATAAGCACAAGTGAACCTTTTACAAGTCCGCCGCCGAGAACACGATTAAATTCAGATATACCTGTATCATAACGAATTTCAGATGTCTCGCTTATTTCATCAATGGTAACAGCCCTGCTTCTGCCGAAGGAGGATACACTTTTTTTAGCAGCAGAAGTAACAGAAACAGTTTCTTCCATACAGTTCCATTCACCGCAAGACGGACATTGCCCGTACCATTTTGCCGATTCATAAGAACATTGATTACACACATACACACTTTTACTTTTAGCCACTTTTACTTCTTCTGCCTTTCCTTTTATTCAGACATGCTTTCACTTTCTGCCGAAGATATAATATACTTGATAATTCCGTCACAGATTGATTCTGCCATCTGTTGGCGGTATTCATTATCATTAAGTTTTAATGTTTCTTCAGGATTTGATAGAAATCCGCACTCTACCAAAACAGCAGGTGCTGTTGTGTGATAAAGAATGTATATTGAATCTCCGGATTCCTTTATTTTTCGTGTATTGTCAGGCTGAAGTTCGGTAACAACACTATCCTGTATACACTGTGCAAGAAAACCGCTTTCAGTATTGTTCGGGGAATAAAACACCTGTGTCCCCCAATACTTACTTTCAGCATAATAATTCTGATGAACAGAGACAAAAATACAATCAGAGTTATCTTCGATAATTTTAAGTCTATTATGTATATCAGACACCTTTTGCTCACGGACAGTCTTTGCATCGGAATCATGAATGGAATTATTATCAGTTCTGGTCAGAAGCGTGTTATACCCCTTGGAGGAAAGCAAATCATTAAGCTTAAGTGCAATATCTAAATTTATGTATTGCTCCTGAGTGCCGTCAGCTGCTACAGCACCGCCGTCCTGTCCCCCGTGACCTGCATCTATGATTATAAGCGGTGCAGCATCAATCTCATTAACAGCAGCTTCCGTCTTGCGTACGCTCACAGTCACCACACAAACAATTACTGCTACTATTATAAAATACGGAACATAATTTATCAAGCGTTTCATTAAAATCACCTGATAAATTTTATTCCTTAAAAATAAATTTATGCATAAAAAAACTAAATCCGCCGTGGATAACCACAGCGGATAAGGTTGAAACAAGCGATTAGAAATCAATGATTGAATAATCTTCCATAAATGCAAGAACATCATCCCAACCGATGATACCAAGCTTCCACATAGCCTTAATGATAAGCTTCAAAAGGTGAAGAATTGCTTTCATTTATGTCACCAACCTTTCACACTAAGATGATACCATTATACATTTGAAAAAGCTGAATGTCAAGCACAAATGAAAATTTTAGCAAAAATTCATAATTAATTTACAAGTGTCAAGGGCTCATCATAATATAAACCATTGGTATTAACGGTAACGGATTCAATAACAACATCATCATAGGGTTTGTCATTTGAATTAGTTTTTACTGCTGCTATTTCATCAACAACATCCATTCCTTCCAATACCATACCGAAGGCTGCATACTGTCCGTCAAGATAAGCAGAATCTGCATGACAAATAAAGAACTGGCTGCCTGCTGAATCATAGGCTTTGCTTCTTGCCATAGAAATAACACCACGAACATGAGAAATATCATTATTGACGCCGTTAAGACTGAATTCACCTGTAATAGAATATCCCGGTCCGCCTGTACCGTTTCCGTCAGGATCACCGCCCTGAATCATGAAATTTTCGATGACTCTGTGAAAAATAAGTCCGTCATAAAATCCACTGTTAGCAAGTGAAATAAAATTCTTAACAGTATTGGGGGCTTTATCATAATAAAGCTCAACAGTTATCGTTCCGAAATCCTTAACCTTGATAGTTGCAACAGGATTGTCTGTCAGATATTCAAACTCAGATTGATCCTCTTGATTATCGGTCTTTTCAGCACAACCGGCAAAAGCAAATATCAACAAGAAGCAGAGAGCAAGTGACATCATTTTTTTCATATAAAATCTTCCTTTCAGTCTTTAAGTATAATTGTCGGCAGAGGAAAATCAACTCCGTAAGTTTCAACCTTTACCGATTTAATTACGTATGGTGTTGTAAGATAATCATTCTCATCTTTTTCAGAAGCTGCGATCTGATTGACAATATCCATTCCCTCAATCACCTTGCCGAAGGAAGTAAACCTTGAATCAAAATGCTTCTGATCTTTTGTGAGAATAAAGAACTGACCGGTTACGGTATTACTGCCGGAGGTTCTTATCATGGAAACTACTCCTTCTTCGTGAGACAAGGCATTTTCGCTTTTACCTGCTTCATCCATAACATAATAGGGTATCTCATAATCCTCAGCAAGGCTTCCCATCATAACGATGCAATTATTACGCACGATATTAAATGCCATACCGTCGTATATTCCCTCGTCAGCCAAAGCGATAAAGTCGGCAACTGTATTCGGAGCAGAATAATAATAAAGCTCGATTTTTATGATTGAACCATCTTCCAATTTTACTGTGGCAACCGGATTCTTTTTTATTTTAACAGTTTCAATTTCTTCGCCTGTAGGATATTCTTCATAAAAATTGGTGTCATCAGTTTTCTGACACGAACACAGCAAAAAAACAACAACAAACGAAAGAATCAGACTAATTACTCTTTTCATTATCATTCTCCTTTCCGTTTTTAAAACCTTCAGTACTTTCCTTCATAAATAAAATTTTAACTGTCAGTAAAATTATGCGAAAATCAAGGAAAAACGAAAACTTCTGAATATATTCAAGGTCAAGCAATAATTTATCATATGGTGACGTGTTGTATTTTCCCATAACCTGAGCATAACCTGTAAGTCCTGCTTTGACTTTTGTTCTGAAATGGAATTCAGGTATCTGCTTCATATAATTTTCATGATGCTCAACTCTTTCAGGCCTCGGACCGACAAGAGACATATCGCCCTTAAGAATATTGAACAACTGAGGAAGCTCATCAAAACGGAATTTTCGTATCAATTTTCCGACCGGAGTAATTCTCGGATCGTTATCGGTTGCAGGGATAACACGATTGTCTTTTTCAGCATCAACTATCATGCTTCGGAACTTATATATATCAAAAACACGCTCATTAAAAGTAACTCTTTTTTGTTTAAAAATTACCGGTCCGCCGTCATAAGCCTTTATTGCAATTGATATCACAAGCATAAGAGGTGAACATATTACAATTCCCATAACAGAAACAAAAATATCAAAAATTCTCTTTACAAGCTTCTGCCCTGCTGTTAATGAGCAATTACGGCAAACAATAAGCGGAGAATCAAATTGATCGAGCTCTTTTGCACCCCTTACAATTATATCGGAAATACGAGGTGGAAGATAAACTTCAATATCATGTTCATAGCAATATTTTAAAAGATCATTTCTGACACTGCTCTCAAGTCTGAAAATGATGACCGAATCGTAATTACTTATACGTTCTTTTACATATTCGAAGTTATCGTCCGATAAATATGTAGCACTGTTATAATGAACTGTTTCACATATACGGTAACGGTCTTCACGCTCAAGAATCTTATAAACAATATCTTCAGCCTTTTTATCGCCGTACACAAGAATCATATTTTTAACCGGAATATATTTTTTATCCAGAATAAACACGATCACAGTCCACACAACAGACACTGCGATCTGAACTAATGACAGCAGTAACATCTGTTGTACGGGCAGAAAAGCTCTGTGAATAAGGCTTAACTGAAGATATGCAACTGCATTTACAAACAGAATGCCTATAATGTGTGACATGATAATATTAAATTTTTTATTATAGCCCACACGAAGTGCACCCATAATCTTAAAAATACCGACAAGCATACCGCAATATAGTGCGATCATCAGGTAACCGCCCGAATCAAGCGGTGCGGCAAGTATTTTATTATATACACCAAACAGTACATAGAAAAACATTGCTGTGTGTAAGCCAACTATCACAACTGAATAAATCAGCTTAAATAATCCCGCTTTGCTCTTATCATTTATCATAGTTTTACACGCTCCAAAAAGACAGCACGATAAAATGCCGTCTTTTTAAGATTAATCGTTATCAACTTGTTCAGATTCTGAATCTGAAGGAATATCTGACATAAGCTGCTCAAATCCCTTATCATCGATCTTCTCATTGAGTATGAGATATTCAGCAACTTTATCAAGCTTATCCCTGTGAGTATTAAGAATCGATTCACACTGTTTATATGCAGAGGTTATCATTTTGCATACAACATCATCGATCTTAGCAGCTACAGTCTCAGAATAATTTCTGACACTTGAGTAATCTCTGCCGAGGAAAACTTCATCATTACCTGTTCCGAAAGCAATTGGTCCGAGCTCATCACTCATACCATACTTTGTAACCATCTTGCGGGCAATTTCAGATGCACGTTCGATATCATTGGATGCCCCTGTTGATATATCACCGAAAACTATAGATTCGGCAACTCTGCCACCGAGAAGTACAACTATGTCCTCAAGCATACTCTTTTTGGACTTATAAAGCTTATCCTCAGTAGGAACGGACATTGTAAAGCCGCCTGCCATACCTCTCGGAATAATGGAAACCTGTCTTACAGGATCCTGAGTCTCAAGATAGTAGGTTGCAACTGCATGACCTGCTTCATGGAAAGCCGTAAGCTTTTTATCTCTGTCACTAATTTTATGAGAACGCTTTTCAGTACCGACAATAACTTTAATTGATGCTTCCTGAATTTCTTCCATTGTGATTGCTCTGAGGCCCTTTCTTGCGGAAAGAAGAGCTGCTTCATTAAGAAGATTTTCAAGATCAGCACCTGTAAAACCGACGGTCTGCTGTGCTATCTTATCAAGTTCAACATCGGGAGCCAGAGGCTTTCCTTTTGCATGAACTTTCAATATTTCTTCTCTACCCTTCATATCGGGATATCCGACGGTGACCTGTCTGTCAAAACGTCCCGGACGAAGCAGAGCCGGATCAAGAATATCAGGTCTGTTAGTTGCTGCAATAACAATAACGCCGTCATTTATACCGAAACCGTCCATTTCAACAAGCATCTGATTAAGAGTCTGCTCCCTTTCATCATGTCCGCCACCCATACCTGCACCTCTGTGACGTCCGACAGCGTCGATTTCATCTATAAAGATAATAGACGGGGATTCTTTCTTTGCCTGCTGGAAAAGATCTCTTACTCGTGAAGCACCGACACCGACATACATTTCAACAAAGTCAGAACCGGAAATAGAAAAGAAGGGCACATCAGCTTCACCTGCAACTGCCTTTGCAAGAAGAGTTTTACCTGTTCCGGGAGGGCCTACAAGTAAGACACCCTTC
>CAZTFS010000061.1:0-13880 GCA_964613045.1 uncultured Eubacteriales bacterium | reverse complement strand
TTGTAAATCATTGTACATTGTAAATTGTAAATTGTTCATTGATATATTCTGATTTATTTAATTCTCGACACAAAATTCCCCGCTGTAAGTCTGATTTACGGCGGGGAAAATTTATTCTGTTATTCTTTTTTATTTTTTGTCATCCTTAAACAGCTCGGAGGCAGTAGTTGCAAGCGATGCAAGTCCCTGCAGATCTGACGGAATGATTATCTTTGTAGCCTTACCGTCGGCTGCTGCAGCAAATGCATCAAGACTGTTGATAGTGAGAACTTCTCTGGTGGGTGCCGATTCATTAAGAAGTCTGATACCCTCAGCTTTAGCTTTCTGAACAGCAACGATTGCCTCTGCTTCACCCTCTGCTTCACGGATCTTTGCTTCACGTATAGCTTCTGCATGAAGGATCGCTGCCTGTTTTTCGCCCTCTGCGGCAAGGATCTGAGATTCCTTCTGACCCTCTGCGACAAGGATCTTACTTGCCTTTTCACCTTCTGCACGAAGAATTGCTTCACGGCGTTCACGCTCTGCCTTCATCTGTTTTTCCATGGCATCCTGAATTTCCTTCGGCGGGAAGATATTCTTAAGCTCAACACGGTTTACCTTGATACCCCAAGGGTCAGTTGCCTCATCAAGAATACCTCTGATCTTAGCATTGATAACATCTCTTGAAGTAAGAGTATGGTCAAGCTCCATTTCACCAATAATATTACGAAGTGTAGTTGCAGTAAGATTCTCAATAGCAGCAACAGGATGCTCAACTCCGTATGTGAACAGTTTCGGGTCAGTTATCTGATAGAAAACCACCGTATCTATCTGCATTGTAACATTATCCTTTGTGATAACGGGCTGAGGGGGAAAATCTGCAACCTTTTCTTTGAGTGATACGACCTTGGCTACTTTTTCTATAAAAGGAATTTTGATGTGAAGTCCTGTCTGCCACGTTTCTTTGTATGCACCCAATCGTTCAACAACATAAGCCTTGGACTGAGGAACAATTTTGATGTTCGCCACAATAACAACAAGGATAAACAAAATAAGAATTGCCAATGTAATGATCCAACCCATAATATTTTCCTCCGATCAATTATTTTCAGATTTTAAAACAAGAAGCTTTACGCCTCTGATTTCCTGAACTGTAACATTTTCATTCTTTTCGACGACTGAACCGTCCTGAGTTCGTGCTGTCCACACTGAGCCGCCGACTTTAACAAGACCTGTTTCGGCAATATTGTCAATTCTGTCAATGACAACACCTGTCTGTCCGATAACCATATCGGCATTTGTCGGTACAGCCTTCCGGTTCACTATCTTTCTTACAAGAGGACGTGTAACCGCAAGAGCCAACGCCGAAACAACAACGAACACTATGATCTGTATCCATATTTCCTCGACACCTGCAAGAGCAACAAGAAATGAAGCCAACGCACCGATCGCAAACCATACAGATACAAGCTGAGTCGTAAGGATCTCGGCAACTACCATGACAGCAAGAATTCCGAGCCAGACATAAACCATCATTTTTATCACCTCTCCTTTTTCAATATATCATACATGATTCTGCTTGTAAATAGCTATTCATCAAATGTAATAAATTGTTAAAACATTATCAATCTTTTTTATCATAACCCCTCGACTACAAAGTCTGTTAAAGAAATATGGTATCCGTCAAAAAGAAGCTGTGCCTTTATGGTTATGCCCATTTCAACCGATCCGTAATCATTTTCACCGTCTGAACTTATAACGACAGGGATGATATTTACAAATATTTTACCGTCAATCAGCTCATAGCTGACATTTTTACTGTAATAAATTCCGTAAAACACAAGTTTTTCAAAGCTTTCACATATATCAAATACATAATTTCTGCCATCGACTGTAAATGTGACGGTTTTGTTCTCATCATCATAGAAATGCGTAACTGCTTTTTTGATATAGCTGTTGAATTCATCAGGGTCAACGGTATAGACAGAAGCTTCATCAAAATCACCGTCGGAAATTATACGGATATCCTCGACATTTTCATTTGTATATGTAACGATTGCAATATCCTCGATCTTGTCAAAATCAAAATATCCTCTATATATCCTCGGTTCTCTGTAATCCGAAAAGGAATATGCCCAATCATAATAATGCCCGATCCCGTCAGCATACAATACTACACCCTCAGGTTTTATTCCGTAAAGATACAGTTCATTTTCTTCATCGGAGACGAGCAGAGGTACAAGGGATTCTTTTTCGGTCTCTTCCTCGATGGTGAGCTGAGTTTCAGTTTCATTCTCCTGTCCATAATTCACAGCACATCCGCAGATGCTGAAAGATAACAGACAAGCCAACAATATCATGATGCATTTTTTCATTTTCACTCGCTCCTTTTTATTAAACAATAATTCCTCCTTGACAAATTATGCTTTATTCATAACCAACTGTTTAAAGTGACTTCCCTTTTCCTCAAAATCTCGATATACATTATAGCTGGCTGCTGCAGGGGACATAATACATGCCTTACCCCACTTCGTATTTGCCTTTGCATATTCCACCGCTTCGGGCAGATCCGCAACTTTCACAACATTTGCCTTGCAATCAAGCTCTTTGAGTGCATCGGCTGTTTTGTGCCCTGTTTCGGGAAGACAGACAATATTATCAATATCCGTTTCGGCAAGAGCCTTATTAAAATCAGTGTAATCAATACCTCTGTCAAGACCGCCGATAATAAGTGTTCCCACACTGCCGAGAGCCTCAACTGCACAGATCACAGCTTCGGGAATGGTCGCAATTGAGTCGTTGTAATAATCAACGCCGTCAAATGTACCGAAATACTCCATTCTGTTGGGGATCCCCTCAAATTTGACTATAGCACGACGGATCGCACTGTCGTCTGCACCCATTTTTCTTGCAGCAGCAACAGCATAACCGATATCCATTCGGTTATGTCTGCCTTTAAGATTGTTGTTGAGAGTTGAAAGGAACTCCACAAATTCATCCGGCTCGGCATACACCTTTGTTTTTTCGGATTTTATGCTGTTTTCATCAATGTATTCGCTTATACCCTGAGTTCCGTTATATATGAAAAGATCATTCTCATTCTGATGCCTTACAATATTGAGCTTAGAATTCACATAGCCCCTGAAGCCCTCTTCATAGTGGTCAAGATGCTCCTCGTAAACATTTGTCAGAACTGCAATATGAGGCGATGTTCTTGTAAACTCAAGCTGATGCGAAGACATTTCAATAACAGCAACGGAATCTTTATCCTTGCCCAGATCCTCAAAAACAGGCACGCCGATATTACCTATGAGACAAGCATCAAGACCTGCTTCACGGAGCATTTTAAAAATAAGCGTGGAAGTTGTAGTCTTACCCTTTGTACCCGTGATGCCTACAACGGTACAGTCACAGAAACGAAGAAACATATCGGTCTGACATGTAATTTCCGTGGTTTCAGGGTATCTTACACCTACAAACGGTATACCCGGACTTTTGAACACAAGATCATAATTGCTCAGATGCTCAAGGTAATCATCGCCGCAGGCAAAGGACACATTTTCATCGATGAGCGTGACGGTGTTCCTGTCACCTACCGTAAGATGTTTTTCGGGAAGATATCTTCTTATAAAGTTGTATGTTGACTTACCCTCTCTGCCAAAGCCGAGAATAAGTATTTTTTTATCCTTTATATATTCAATCAAGTTTTGTGCTGACATACGAATACATCTCCTTAACTGCAGGCTCAAATTCCTGCGGTATATTATTTATTACATTAAATTCGGTCATTATCGGTTCTTCAAGAATCGTATCAATGTCGAATTTTTCCGTAAACTTTTTAACAAGAAAAGGAAGAGGTTTTCCCTCTTTTATCAATCTTTTTGCACAGGAAGCAATCGCAAATTTTATTTCGCTGACAGTTCCCACACATTCAAAGGGCTTTACGGGGGACAATCCCACAAGACCGTCAAAATCCGCTTCCATTTCATGCTTATCAAGCATGTTCTCGCCGAAAATATCGGTCAGTTTTTCCTGCGACAGAAAAGCCGAGAGAATACCGTAAACAAACAGGCATTTCGGACATTTACAGCACCAGATATTGTTTTTACTGCCTGCATTACAGCTTCTGAAATTATACAGATAGCTTTCATGTCTGCAAAATTCGGCAGCGATCTGCAATTCATTAAAAGGTCGTAAAATACTGAAATATCTTATACCTGCAAAAATATTCTTTGCCGCATATTCGGTAAAATCCTCTTCAAATTCGTAGGATTTAGAATACTGATGATTTATATTGCTTCCTGCAATATTCGACTCGTTCGCACTGGCTTCATTTGAAAGAATGATGTTCCTGCTTCCCGTAAGATATGCACAATACAGAGATAAAAACGCAACGATGGCTGAAAAAGGTGTATGACCGTTAAGAAATCCCTGTTTATTAAGTTCAAGAAGCTCGGGAGATATTTTTCTGTAAGTCTTAATTATGTCTTTTTCGCTGTAGCCTGCAGAAAGAACAGTATCTGTTCTCGCTTTCTGAGAATTGACGGTAAAAAACAGAATCTTAGGATGCTCTTTCTTCACAAGCTCTGCAGTAACAGCCGAATCCTTACCGCCGCCAACCGGAACAACGGAAAATTCTGAAAATTCAGCCTTTTCATCAGTGGTATCAATATCCTCACCGCTGCACTCAATCGTGAGAAAATCCTCAAAAGATGCATCAATTCCGTTTCTGAAAAAGAACTCGCCCAAACCGCCGAAATAAAGCTTTTTCCACCGGTTGCAGCTGTCTTCATCAAGATAACCGCAGTCAACCTTCATTATCGGGCTGCATGTAGCTTTAAGATAGCTGACTGCTTCCACCATTCCCAGTGAAAAAATGATTTTTCTGCCGACGGGTGAATCAAAATCGTTGATTATCGGCAAATCACGTTTATCTATTTTTATTTCAGGTCTGAAAGAAGTCAGACCCTCAGTCTCAAAATCGTAAGAAATATAAATATTATCATTATCGCTTGTCAAAGAGTATGATCTGTATCTGAAAACAGGATAGTCCTTGCGAAGTCTGTTATAATTCTTTTCTGACATAAACATCACCACATAATATATTACTTTAATTATACATCATTTATATCAAAAATCAAGAAAATTAACATTTCTTTTGGTTCAATCAAAAAAAACGACAAAATATTAAAATAATCTCTTGACATAAAACAAACATTCATGTATAATATCTCAAGTATCATCTGATACATAAGATTGATTATGACCCTGCGGTATATGCGGAGGGAGGGAATATAATGAGCCAGATCAAAGTTAAAGAGAATGAATCCTTGGACAGTGCTCTCAGACGTTTTAAGCGTCAGACATCACGTGACGGTATTATCCAGGAAGTCCGTAAAAGAGAACACTATGAGAAGCCTTCTGTTGCAAGAAAGAAGAAGTCTGAGGCTGCTCGTAAACGCAAGTACAAATAAGTTTTAACAGCGGGTTCTTTTTTAAGAGCCCGCTGATTTTTAATTAAATCGACTAACAAGAAAACGGCTTTCACCGTACGCCTACGGCGACCGTTTTCGATTTGTCGGGATAATTCATAATGCATTGTTCCCCGACAAATTCTGATTTACTCATTCGGAAGTGATAACCATGAATATTGACTCACTCATGTCCGTTCTGCCTGAAAATATCGGTGCGGCACTCGTGATATCCCCCGAAAACCGCAGATATTTTACAGAGTTTGAATCTTCGGACGGATTTCTTTTAGTTACCCGTAAAGGGAGTATTTTTTACACTGACAGCCGTTATATCGAAGCGGCAGAAAACAGGATAAAATGCTGTGATGTCTGCGAGGGCAAAGATGTTTTCCGTCAGATAAAAGAATTTCTGGAAGAGAGAACTGTTACTTCTGTTGCCCTTGAGGCTTCGGGAATAACCGTCGCTCAGTTTTCAAGGCTCAGAGTCAATGAAAATCTCAAAAACTTTGAACTGATCTGTGATAATTCTCTCGATACTGCGATCAGTGCATTCAGACAGGTAAAATCAAAAGCAGAAGTTGACAAAATAAAAGATGCTCAAAGAATAGCCGAAAAAGCTTTTGAACATATTCTTGATTTTATAAAAGTCGGAAAAACCGAAAAGGACATTCAGCTCGAGCTTGATTTCTTTATGCTCAGAAACGGTGCAGAAGCTCTTTCTTTCGATACTATTGCCGTAAGCGGTGTAAATTCATCAATGCCTCACGGTGTTCCGTCCGGAAAGATGGTCGAAAACGGTGATTTTATCACCATGGATTTCGGTGCAGTGGTGGAGGGCTACCACAGTGACATGACACGAACCGTTGCAGTCGGTTCTGTAACTGACGAACAAAGACTGGTCTATGAAACTGTTTTAAAGGCTCAGAAAAATGCACTTTCCGTATTAAGATCCGGCATCTCATGTTTTGATGCAGATAAAGCAGCGAGAGATATTATCAACGATGCAGGCTACGGGAATTATTTCGGTCACGGCACAGGTCACGGCGTCGGAATTGAGATACATGAGCTTCCCAATCTGTCTCCGAAATCTTCAATGACCCTTGCAACAGGTAACATTGTAACTGTTGAGCCCGGCATTTATATTCCCGGAAAGTTCGGTGTCCGTATTGAAGATATGGCTTTTATCACTGATTCGGGCTGTGAAAACCTCACAAATGCCGAAAAATCTCTTATCATATTGTGATTTATTGCAAAAAAGACTTGAAAAATTAAAAGAAATATACTATTATTTAAAAGTAAAGTTATTTTAATTTAACACGGAGGAAAAAATTATGATTTCAGCAGGCGATTTCAGAAACGGCGTAACTTTCGAGGAAGACGGCAACGTTCTTCAGGTCGTAGAGTTCCAGCATGTTAAACCCGGCAAGGGCGCTGCTTTCGTTCGTACAAAGACAAAGAATGTTCTCACAGGTGCAGTTGTTGAAAAGAGCTACAACCCCACAGCAAAGTTCCCCACTGCTTTCATTGAGAGAAAGGAAATGGAGTATTCATACGAAGACGGCGGTCTTTACTACTTCATGGATCCTGAGTCATACGAAATGATTCCCATCAACGAGTCAGACCTGAGCGACAACTTCAAGTTCGTTAAGGAAAACATGGTTTGCCGTATACTTTCCTACAAGGGCAAGGTTTTCGGTGTTGAACCCCCCAACTTCGTAACTCTTCAGGTTACAAAGACTGACCCCGGCTTCAAGGGCGATACAGCTACAAATACTCTTAAGCCCGCAACTCTTGAGACCGGCGTTGAGATCAAGGTTCCCCTTTTCATTGATGAGGGCGAAATGATTCAGGTTGACACTCGTACAGGCGAGTATATGTCAAGAGCATAATTAAAACATTTATGCATATAAAATATTTCGGGAGGTTGTTTTAATGATGACAATTACTGAAAAGGCTGCTTACATCAAGGGACTTATTGACGGTCTTGATCTTGATGATGACAAAAAAGAAACAAAAGTGATAAAAGCACTTGTTGATATTATCGACGATATGGCACTTTCAATTGCAGATCTTGAGGATGAAACTGCTGAAATTAACAATTGCCTTAGTGACATGGAAGAGCACATTGATGCAGTTGATGCAGATCTTTCCGATGTTGAGGATATCGTATTTGAAGAGTATGAAGATTTTGACGATTTTGATGACGATTGCGATTTTGATTGCGAAAACTGCGATGGTTGCGATGACGAGGACGAAGATTTCGAATACGAAGTTGAGTGCCCCGAATGCGGTGAAGTCTTCTGCTTTGATGAATCTGTTTTTGAAGATGATGAGCCTCTCACATGTCCCGGTTGCGGTTATGTAATTGACGAGATCGAAATCGAAGACGAGGACGAAGATTAATATTAACATCAGATCCCGACCGAAAAGTCGGGATTTTTTTATATCACAAATCTTTCAATGCATTCAAGGATCACAAGATGCAAGGGATAAAAAAAGTAGAAAAACCATTTTGAAAAAACTGAATTTTTTCCGTTTTCACCGCTGTAAAGATATATAAAAGGAATAAACAGGAACAGCCCCAATTGCCACAGTTTGCAATACCAACTAAAACCGTTCTTCACGCAGGAAAATACACAGAATAAAATATGAACAACAGACACGACGGAAAATACAAGTGTCTGTTTTTCTTTATTGTCATGATACTGATAAAATCCAAGCACCCACAGCGGTGCAATAACTCCCCAATCAGAAAAATACGATACTGCAACACAAACCGTAATTATTATGAATTTCAAGATCTCATTTTTTATTTTATCGTACGCAAGCAATATTATGAAGCACAGAAACAGTGTGAATATCATATTGAACTCAGCTGTCAGCAAACTGAAGTTATGAGAAAACACATAAGCAAACTGAGATATGACAGCAAAAACAAACAGTCGCAGACCGTATTTTATTTTTGACGATGTGTAAATATATCCCTCGGCAAGAAACATACACATTATCGGAGCTGTCAGCCTGCCGATCACCCGCATAACACAGCCTAAAGGTGTTGAAACGGGAACAAAAAACATTCCGATGTGATCAATAAGCATTGCTGACGCAGCTATGTATTTCAGAGCATTTCTGTTCAGCTTCGTCATATTCTGCCCATCCTCTGCAGATGGAACATGTACTGCTGTGCAATACCTTCCGCATCCTTTGTACATTCAGGCAGTCCCTCAGGATAAAGGTCATCGCATATACGCCGTATATGTCTGTCAACAGGAAAAGCGTCAATATGCCCGAGTCCGAAAAGAATGGTGCAGTCGGCAACCTTTTTTCCAACTCCGTTGATCCTCATAAGCTGTTTTTCACACTCATCAATACTTGCTGTTTTAAGTGATTCAAGATCAATATCACCGTCGGCTATCATTTTTGCTGCGGAAAGAATATACGGAGCACGGTATCCGCAACGCAGAACCTCAAGGTCTTCAATATCTAAGGATGCAACCTTTTCGGCATCCGGAAAAGAATAAGAATTTCCCGCTTGTTCACCGAAATTCATACAGAAGCGTTCAATAATTCCTTTAATTCGGGGGATATTATTACAGGCAGAAAAAATAAATGAGCAAAGTGCCTCCCATGGCTCTTGTCTGAGAATCCGTATTGTACCGTACATATCAATCGCTTCTGCAAGGTGTTTATCTTTTTTTAAAACATCAAGTATTGCGTTATAATCCCTGCCGAAATCAAAATAATCATAAAATACATCATAAAACTGTTTTTCATTTATATTATAAAAACGTAATCCGTTTTCAGTTTCGATTATGTTTGTTTCGATCCCTCTGACCACGCCGTTCCATGTTCCGTCGTTATTTTTGCTCCAACGAAACGCCTGACCGCAATCAAGAGTAATGCCCAGATTGATATTTCCGAAGTCACTTATCTCGACAAAATTTTCAGCACTTTTCACAAACATTTTCTTCACTTCCAAACACAAAAATATGTAAAAAAAACCGCACAAAAATTCCTTGTAAAATAGTCACAAAAATACACTCAAAATTTTGTTTGAATTTTACTCCAAAGAGTATAAACCTGTAAAACTCGTACAACATTCCGTATACAAATTTTGTTCTCAAAAAAAGTTTTGAACATATAAAAACCCAAAAAATAGGAGTTCAAAACCCTGATTTACAAGGAGTTTTCAACATTTTGAACAGAGTTTTGAACAGTTTTAAACACAAAATATGTTATACAAAAAGTATAATATTCTTGCGTGATTTTTGTCAGAAAATTGACTTTTTCATTTTTTGTGACATTTGCCCATGCCGTTTTCAGCCTTGTCTGCATAAAAGTTCATAACCGTGAAAAAATAGAGCATAGAATTTAATTTAAGGTGTGTTTTTTATGATAAAAGGAGTAAACAGACAGGTAGTAGAAGTTGCGGACACAGGCAGCGATTATTTTGAAAAAGCATTATTTTTCGTCAACCCGAAATATTACGGACTGACCGACGGTAAATTAAGAGAACGGGCACAAACACTTATGTCTGCCGCAGGGGCACCGCCCAAGACAAGAAAGACTGAGAAGAAAAATAAATTAAAAACATTCATTGCCATTGCAGCATCAGCCGCAGCAGGCTCAATCATCACAGCTGTGACAACGATTATATTTTAAACGATAATTTATCTTAATTTCTCAAAAAATTCTGTCAGCAATTTTTTGCAATCATTTTCCATAAAACCTTCCTGAACTTCGGGACGATGGTTATAATTGCGGTTAAAAAGATCCGTAACGGAGCTTACCGAACCGGCTTTCAGATCATAAGCTCCGTAAACAACTTTATCAAGTCTTGCGTTGATTATTGCCCCTGCACACATGGGACACGGTTCAAGCGTCACATACAAAGCACAGCCGGAAAGCCTCCAGCTTCCCAGCTTTTCACATGCTCTGTGTATCGCCTCTATTTCGGCGTGTCCCAGAGCTGTTTTTTCTGTTTCACGTCTGTTCCTGCCCTCAGAGATAATCTCACCGTTTTTTGCAATAACTGCTCCGACAGGCACTTCTCCTTCTGCCTCAGCTTCCTTTGCAAGCTCGATCGCACGGGTCATAAGTTCACGATGAGTCATAGCTTCACCTTTTACTTTCCTACGCAGAATTTTGAGAAAACTTCATTGACTACTGCTTCTCTTGCTTTTTCTCCTGTAAGCTCAAGCAATTTTTCTATTGCATAATCAATACTGACATTTACCGCATCAAGAGTAACTCCCATATCAATGCCGTCAACCGCTTCTCTCAAAGATTCAGCCGCACTCTGACAGCAACTGTACTGTCTTTCGGAAGAAAGTATTCCTGCCGAGGTGTCAAGCTCTGCCGTACCCAGAAGTTTTTCGAGCACATTCTGAAGTTCAGCTATGCCGTCACCCTTTGCAGCGGAAAGAAAAACGACATTTTCAATAAATTCCTTTATTTTATCAACCTCAATTTTCACTTTAAGGTCTGTTTTGTTTATAATTGCAACCGCACGCTTGTTTTTGCACTCCGCAAGCAGTTCAATATCGTCATTTTCAAGCTCCTGTGAACCATCAAAAACGGCAAGAATAAGCTGAGAAGTTCTGAGTTTCTGCATTGAACGGTCAATACCTATCGACTCGACAAGATCCTCACTTTTGTGTATGCCGGCTGTGTCCGCAAGTCTCAGAACAATGTCACCGAGACGAACAGTTTCTTCAACAACATCTCTTGTAGTACCGGCAACGGGAGTTACGATCGAACGGTCAAATCCCGTAAGCTGATTCATAAGGGTGGATTTACCCACATTGGGATGACCGCAGATAGCCGCAGTAACACCCTCGGTCACTGCTCTGCCCGAATCAAAGCGAGCCATAAGCTCCTCTAATTTCAGCAAAGAAGAAAAGACCACTTCCCTGACATTTTCTTCATGTGCCGCAGGAACGTCCTCGTCGGGATCATCTGTCCAGACAGCAATACCTGCAGAAACATTCGTGAGTGCAGCAGCAATTTCTTTTATCTGACTGCTGAGTTTTCCGTCAAGTGTATTAAGTGCAGCATCAAGAGCCTGCTGACCGTGTGCCGAAATAACATTCATTACAGATTCAGCTTCTGCAAGGTCAATTTTGCCGTTAAGAAAAGCTCTCTTTGTAAACTCACCTGCCTGAGCAGGGACTGCCCCTGCCGAAAATACAGCACGAAGCACCCGCTGAGTCACATACAGTCCGCCGTGACAGGAAATCTCAACAACATCCTCACCCGTGTAGCTTTTCGGTGCACGGAACACAAGCACGACGCATTCATCAATGAGTACATCACCGTCATAAACATGACCGAAAAGAGCTGTATATCCATTAAGTGATTCAATTTTTCTGCCCGACACCGATTTAAATACTTTATCAGAAACATTTACAGCATCCTCACCGGATATTCTTATGACACCTATTCCGCCGGATGCATTAGGCGTTGCAATTGCCGCAATGGTGGACATTTTCATTATCCTTTCTTACCGAGATAGATCAGAAGCACGGAAATATCAGCAGGGCTGACACCCGATATTCTCGAAGCCTGTCCGATGTTGACAGGTCTTACTTTTTTAAGCTTTTCACACGCCTCAAGTCTCAATCCCGTAACATCATCATAATTAATATCTTCGGGGATAAGCTTAACTTCAAGCCGTCTCATGTCAGATATCTGTGCTCGCTGACGTTTTATATATCCCTCATATTTAAGCTCCGTTTCCACCTGTTCAAAAATTTCATCGGGCAGATCGGGTCTTGTCTTATCAACACTTGTCAGCTTTTCATAATCAAGCTGAGGACGTTTTATCAGTTCGGCAAGCTTACAGCCTGTTGTCAGCGGTGCGGTATTATGTCCGATGAATACTTCCGCAGCCTCTTCCGAAGGGGCAATAACAGTATGCTCCACACGTTTTCTCTCTTCAGCTATAAGCTCCAGTTTTTTAAGAAATTTCGCATATCTTTCATCAGAAACAAGTCCGATCTCATGCCCGATCTCAGTAAGTCTTATGTCGGCATTATCCTGTCTGAGATAAAGTCTGTACTCACTTCTGGAGGTCATCATTCTGTAAGGCTCATTACAACCCTTTGTTACAAGATCATCAATAAGAGTGCCGATATAAGAGCTTGCACGGTCAAAAATTACGGGCTCTCTGCCGAGGAGCTTCAGTGCGGCATTTACTCCTGCAACAAGTCCCTGAGCGGCAGCTTCTTCGTAACCGCTGGAACCGTTGAACTGACCTGCACCGTAAAGATAAGGCACATCCTTAAATTCAAGTGTGGGCTTCATTGTAACAGGGTCAACGCAGTCATATTCAATGGCGTATGCCACCCTCATGACCTCAACATTTTCAAGTCCCTTGATGGTTCTCAGAAATTTCAATTGAACATCTTCGGGAAGTGAAGATGACATACCCTGCAGATACAATTCCTCCGTATCCGCACCGCAAGGCTCAATAAACAGCTGATGGCGTTCTTTTTCCGAAAAACGCATTATTTTGTCCTCAATACTCGGACAATAACGGGGGCCTATACCCTCAATTTTTCCGCCGTAAAGAGGCGAACGGTGTATATTTTCAAGAATAATCTTCTTTGTTTCTTCGTTTGTGTATGAGATATAACAAACTGCCGTATTTTCAGGACGTTTCTCCGTTTCAAAAGAGAAAGGAACGGTCTTTTCATCCCCCTCCTGCAATTCAAGAGTCGAAAAATCAACACTTCTGCGATTGACTCTTGACGGAGTACCTGTTTTAAACCGTCTTAAAGGAAGACCGACCTTTTTTAATGCATCAGTCAGACCGATAGCAGGAAAAACACCGTCAGGACCGCTGGAATAACACTTGTCGCCGACATATATCTTACCGTCAAGGAATGTACCCGTTGCAAGAATGACCGCTTTCGCTTCATAAACCGCATCAAGCTTAGTCACAAGCTCCCATACATCACCCTTTTTTCTCAGATCAACAATTTCAGCCTGTTTCATATCAAGATTTTCCTGAGTTTCAAGACAATGCTTCATATATGTACTGTATGCACGTCTGTCGATCTGGGCTCTGAGCGAATGAACCGCAGGCCCCTTGCCCCGATTGAGCATACGTGTCTGAATTGATGTTTTATCCGCAGCTTTTCCCATTTCACCGCCGAGAGCATCAATTTCACGGACAAGATGTCCCTTTGAAGTCCCGCCGATGGAAGGATTGCACGGCATATTGCCCACAAAATCAAGAGTTATGGTAAAAACAACTGTGCGACACCCGAGACGTGCAGCGGCAAGACATGCTTCAATACCTGCATGTCCCGCACCGATAACGGCTATATCATATTGACCTGCTAAAAATTCCATATTTTTCACCTAAAAATACAAATCAGAATTTATCAATGAACAATTTACAATTTACAATGTACAATGATTAGA
>CAZTFS010000060.1:0-13907 GCA_964613045.1 uncultured Eubacteriales bacterium | reverse complement strand
GGCCGGCTTTTTTATACGCTGAAACTGAATACCGTCATACAGATCTGATAACAGAAGATAACAAATAAAGAATTTTCTCTTGACATTTAATACTAAAATCTATATAATATCTAAGAGTTCGGGGTGTAGCGCAGTTGGTAGCGCGCCTGCTTTGGGAGCAGGATGTCGGGAGTTCGAGCCTCTTCACTCCGACCAAAATCAAAAAGTCTTAAAACCGCTATAATACGTGATTTTGAGACTTTTTTCTTTTTAACATTTAATTTTATTTTGTGGTAAAATAGTGTGCCATACGGCATATTTAAACATTCAAATGCAAGTCACATGCAAGTCAAAACTGCTACTTGTAAACACTTTACAAACATTATATTCAACCTTTCTGCAAGATAAAGCTCAATTCGAGAACTCAATCAAATTAAATTTGAGTTCTTTTTTGTACCCTGCGGATAAAATTGATTCCGTTACAGAGCGGAATAACGAGGCGGTATCTTGCATAAAATTTCAGTGAAATATATTACAGGGGGGATGAATGTGAAACGGTATCTTACACGTTGGCAATTCGGCGGTTTTGTTTTTGTATCGCTTTTCGGTGCTCTGCTTCATTTTCTGTATGAGTGGTCAAATGCAAGTAATGTTATCGCTGTGTTTTCGGCTGTGAACGAATCCACATGGGAACACATGAAGCTGATGTTTTTCCCGATGTTTATTTTTGCACTGATACAGAGCCGATTCTTTAAGGAATACGAAAGCTTTTGGTGCGTGAAGCTCAAAGGAATTATAACAGGCATTGTGCTGATACCCGTACTGTTTTACACCTTCAACGGAGTATTCGGAAAATCGCCCGATTGGGTCAACATTGCAATTTTCTTTGTATCGGCAGCGTTGGCGTTTCTTACGGAGACACGGCTGCTCAGAAAAGACAGCTTACAGTGCCAAAGACCGTATCTTGCATTGGGGATCATCTGCATTATCGGCGTTTTGTTTGTTCTTTTCACCTTTTTCACGCCTCAGATCGCACTCTTTCAGGATCCTGTTACGGGAACTTACGGAATAAACAGCAAGGGAATGTAATTTTTTTTACATTCCCTTTTCATCAGTTATTTTGTATGTATTCACGCAGAACATTCATAGCCGTAATATCGTGCTTTTTGGAGAACATGTGAGCTCCGCCGTCGATAATATGAAGCTTTACACTGCCGTTTTCACGGGATTCATACGCCTTCAATGCCGTTTCGGCGTAGCTGATATTTACAATCTTATCATCAGTGCCGTGTACGATAAGCACATCACCTGTATAGCCTTTTATCTCCTGAAAGGGATCCATATCAATCACATCGGTAATATACTGTTTTCCCAGCTTCATGGGACCGCAATTGAAGGTTTCGGGCGGGGCTTTCGGGTCAAACTTTGCAAACATCATCTTCCCTGCTCTCGCATCATCGGGAATGCACAATGCAGGATAAAAAAGTACAAGCTTTGTTACCTGTTCCCGAAGCTCTGCCGATGTAAGTGCCGAGACAAAACCGCCCTGACTGCAGCCCATAAGCACAAGATTATTTTCATCGGTGTACGGCAGGCTTTTTGCATAGGCAGCTACCGACTTCAGATCTTCCTTCTCGGTAAGAACGGACATATCGTAAGTCTTACCGTCACTCTTGCCGCCGATAACGCAACCGCCGCAAAAATCGAAGCAATAAGCGGCAAAGCCGAGCTGAGCAAACAGCTTTACATACTGCACAACGGTCTTGCAGTTTGCCATAAAGCCGTGAGACACAATGGCAACGGGCAGATTTTCACCGTCGGGACGGTATTCATAGCCACGTATCTTCAGTCCGTTTCTGCTGCATTCAAAGGGAGTTTTTGAGATCGTTTTCATCAATTATCACCTTGTAAATTTCTTTTTTTACAATTATAACACATATTGCATCATTTCTCAATCCCCTGTTTATGTCATTGTCACTTCATGACGGCATCAGATATTTTTATGACTCAAATTACATAAAATAAGTATTTCATAAGTCAGATGTTTCATCAAAATTCTTTATCAGATCTGTATATAAATAATACTTGTGGGGACGAACAGGACGTACAAAAGGCGGAGTATTGAAATACAACAGCAGACACTCGCCTGTTTCTTTATAATTATCAACAAATTCATATCCCGTCAGTTCGCCGTTTCTGATTCGTTGTCTGATTTTATTATGATAAGGATACATGTAAACATTTTTAACGTTTTTTCAATTTTTATACTTAACTGACCGTGAGAATTTTAAAATGCCGCACAATAAAAAAAACTCACTGTGACGGTTTGTGCCGTTTGTTCACAATGAGTATCTGCAAAAAATAAAAAAAGCCGATCGTGATGACCGGCTTGATTTTCAGATTGAAATTTCAAGAGCACATCTGTAAAGATCAAGATCAATGGAATTCTTCATATTGAGTGCTTCGTAAATATCGAAGTCCATGACCTGTTCTTTCTGCATTGCCACTACCCTGTTACCGATACCCTTCATAAGAAGATGTACCGCATAGTTACCCATCTGACTTGCTACAAGTCTGTCACGAAGTGAGGGTGAACCGCCACGCTGAACATGACCGAGAACTGTAGCTCTGCTTTCAACGCCTGTTTTCTCCTCGATGATCCTTGCAAGATTCGCAACACCGCCGATCTTCTCGGAAACACCTTCTGCAACGATGATGATAAAATGCTTCTTATCGGTCTTCTGAGTTCTCTTCATTCTCTCGATAACATCTTTCTCGATATCGAAATCAACTTCGGGAATAAGAATTGATGTTGCACCGATAGCAATACCTGAATTAAGAGCAATGTAGCCTGCTCTTCTTCCCATGACCTCAACAACCGAGCAACGGTCGTGAGACTCTGTGGTATCACGGATCCTGTCAACCATATCCATAACGGTATTCATTGCGGTGTCGTAGCCGATCGTGTAATCACAGCATGCGATATCATTGTCAATTGTGCCGGGAACGCCGATGGTGGGGATTCCGTTAAGAGAAAGATCTCTTGCTCCTCTGAAAGAGCCGTCACCGCCGATAACGACAACACCTTCAATTCCGTTTGCCTTACATACATCCAGAGCCTTTTTCATGCCTTCTTCGGTCTTGAATTCAGGGCTTCTTGCAGAATAGAGCATTGTTCCGCCTCTGTGAATTATATCGGAAACTGTACGAAGATTCATCTCATACATATCACCGTTCATAAGACCGTTGTATCCTCTGCGGACACCGAGAACCTTCATGCCGTTTTCACAGCCGGTTCTGACCACAGCTCTGATGGCAGCGTTCATTCCGGGTGCGTCTCCGCCGCTTGTAAGCACAGCTATAGTTTTCATAAGGGTTAATACCTCCATCTAAAATGTACAAAATATATAATAATATTAAAGGAAATAATAGTCAATATGTTTTTTCGTCAAAGTTTTACATTATTTTTCAGTTTTTTAATACAACATTACTACTGCCGAGCAATTTCTGAAGCTTGCCGTAAAGTGTTGCGGTCACAGATGTCCTGATACCTGTTTCCATGTTGTATTTTTTCGTATCATTATAATAAAAATGTACTGTTGTCGGGCCTGAAAAATCGGTTACCATTGACATGACCTGTTCCATTTCGGGGCAATGCTCCGAGGGAATACGCAGGAACAGACCCCGTGTTGAAGACTTCTTCGCAACCGTCTGCTGAGGTTGAGCTCTGACAGGCTCGGCAGCAGACATCAGCGGTATGTCACGCTTTATGGGAGTATAATCAGGCGGAGGCGGTGCGGCTATCCTGCCCTGTTTGACTTCCTCCTGAGAGGGTGCGACTTCGATGGAATCAAGCGATATCTTTGCCGCTTCGTCGTCCTTGAGCTCAAGTCTGCCCTCGATGATGACTATACTGTCCTCAATAAGAAGCTCTGCCACCTGATTCATTTTTTTCGGGAAGACAACCACCTCAATAGAGCCTGTCACATCTTCTGCCTGTAAAAAGCCCATTGTGGTATTATTCTTTGTAACTTTTTTCTTTACAGTCGAAAGAATCGTAAGAAGTCTTACTTTCTGTCCCGATTTATACTGTGAATGAGGATCGTTAACATCGGATTCCAGCAGATCAATAACTCTTGCGGCGTGTATCTTGCGTCCGTAAACCTTATAAACGGTCATGGGATGACCCGACATATAAATGCCCGTGGCTTCCTTTTCAAGCTGAAGAATTTCTTTTTCGGAAAATTCCTTTATATCGGGAACTTCGGGCTCAGTAGCCTTTGCAAGCTCCTGACTCATATCGAAAAAGCCCATCTGACCTTCAACGCTTTTTTTCTTATCGCTTTCAAGGCTTTCAACAACGTTATCCATCATCGCAAGCATCTGATTACGGTTCGTACCAAGCTCGTCAAGAGCACCTGCTTTTATAAGATGTTCAACGGAGCGTCTGTTAAATTCCTTGCCGTAGGTACGCTTACAGAAGGAATAGAAGGTTTCGTATTTACCGTTTTCGTCACGTTCCTTGATAATAAGCTCAATGTAAGACTGAGCCACGTTCTTAACTGCAAGAAGACCGAAACGGACTGAATTTTCTTCAACGGTGAACTGCTCTCTTGAATGGTTAACATGGGGCGGCAGAACGGATATACCCAGATTGCCGCATTCTGCGATATAAGGAACGACCTTATCGGTATTTGAAAGAACACTCGTAAGCATAGCAGCCATAAATTCGCAGGGATAGTGACGGCGTAGCCATGCAGTCTGATAAGTAACGTAAGCATAAGCAGCCGAGTGGGATTTATTGAACGCATAAGAAGCGAACGATGCCATGTCGTCAAAAATTGCGTTTGCGGCTTCTTCGGTAATACCTCTCTTTACACAGCCGTCACAGGGCGAGCTGCCGTCCGAACCGTCTGAACCGAAAAGGAAGTATTTTCTCTGCTGTTCGAGAACATCAGCCTGTTTTTTGGCAACGGCACGACGAACCATATCGGAAGCACCGAGAGAATAGCCTGCAAGATCTCGGAATATCTGCATGACCTGTTCCTGATAAACGATAGTACCGTAGGTAACGTCAAGAATGGGTGCAAGCTCGGGAGTATGGTATTTGATAGCATCGGGATGGGCTCTGTTTTCAAGATAGCCCGGAATGAAATCCATGGGACCAGGTCGGTAAAGAGCAATAACGGCGATAATATCTTCAAGGCAGTTGGGATGCATGTTTATCATAAGCGATCTGATACCTGCCGATTCACACTGGAATACGCAGTTTGTACCGCCCTCAGCAAGCATCTGATAGGTTTCCCTGTCCTCAACGTCAATTCCGTAAACGTCAAAATCGGAGACTTTTTCCTGCACAAGCTTTTCAGCATCGGTAACGACCGTAAGAGTACGCAGTCCCAGAAAGTCCATTTTCAGAAGTCCTAACTTTTCAACCCAGCCTTTATAATACTGTGTAACAACCGATTCACCGCTTTTGAACAGCGGTACATATTCGTCAACGGGGTCACGGCAGATAACGACACCTGCGGCGTGCATACCCGTATTTCTGACCATGCCTTCAACCTTCATCGAGATATCAACAAGGTGCTTTAACTGAGCATCTGATTCATAAAGCTTTCTGAAATCCTGACTGGCTTCAAGTGCTTTTGCAATAGTCATACCAAGATCGCCGGGGATCTCCTTTGTAACGGACTGAACAAGTGCAAGATCAATACCCAGAACTCTGCCAACGTCCCGCACCGCACCCTTTGCAGCCATAGTACCGAAAGTTGCGATCTGAGCAACATGGTCAGCACCGTATCTGCGTTTAACATATTCAATAACCTCGGGTCTGCGTACATAGCAGAAGTCAATATCAAAGTCGGGCATGCTTACACGTTCGGGGTTAAGGAAACGCTCAAACAGCAAGCTGTAACGCATTGGGTCAATGGCAGTAATACCGCAGCAATAAGCCGCAATACTGCCTGCACCCGAGCCTCGTCCGGGTCCTACGGGAATGCCGACGGAACGGGCATAGTTGATATAATCCCAGACGATAAGGAAGTAATCGGTAAAGCCCATGGAGTCGATAACGCCCAGCTCATAATCAAGACGTTCCATATACTCGGCAGGAGCTTCATTGCCGTAACGCTCCTTGAAGCCGGCATAACACAGATCTCTGAAATAATCAAAATGTGCCTGACCGCCCGGAACATCATAGTTGGGAAGAATCGTGTTGCCGAATTCAAATTCCACATTGCACATTTCGGCAATTTTATTTGTGTTTTCTATAGCTTCCGGATATTCGGGGAACAAAGCAAGCATCTCCTCACCGGATTTGACGTAAAATTCGTCCGTTGAGAAGCCCATTCCCGTGTCTTCATTTATCGTATGCTTTGTCTGGATGCAAAGAAGTATCTTCTGTATCTCCGCATCCTCCTTTGCCACGTAATGAGCATCGTTTGTGGCAACAATGGGGATATCAAGCTCTCTTGCTATCTTTATTATATCGGGATTGGTCTGTTTCTGTTCCTCAATACCGTGATCCTGTATCTCAAGATAATAGTTACCTTCGCCGAAAACCGATTTGTACCAGGCTGCAGTGCTTTTTGCACCCTCGTAATCATTCTTCATTAAGGCACGGGGAATCTCGCCTGCAAGACAGGCTGAGAGGCAGATCAAGTCCTCATGGTACTGTTCAAGAAGATCATGGTCAACTCTGGGCTTGGTATAGAAGCCCTCAGTCCATGCGGCTGATACGAGCTTGATGAGATTTTTATATCCGTTATAGTTTTTTGCAAGCAGAACAAGATGATATCGTGCATTGTCAAGACCGTGAACCTTGTCAAAGCGTGTTCTCGGGGCAACATAGACCTCGCAGCCGATAATGGGCTTTATTCCCTCGGCTTTACATGCAAGATAGAAGTCGATACAGCCGTGCATAACGCCGTGATCGGTGATGGCAACAGCCGTCTGTCCCATAGCCTTGACATGCTTTATAAGGGGCTTTATTCTGCAAGCTCCGTCAAGTATGGAATATTCAGTATGAATATGAAGATGAGTAAAATCTACCATTATATATGTCCTTTTTGATTATTTACCCTGTCCGTAATAAGCATTTGCACCGTGCTTTCGGTTATAATGCTTGTCCAGCAGGAACTGATCTATCGTACCGACATGTGAATCAAGTAAAAATGTATGAAGTGCCATATCTGCAACAATTTCAAGCGTTGCGGCATTGACCGAAGCCTTTTCGGGAGAATTTCCCCAGGCAAAAACACCGTGGGAATGCACAAGCACACCGGGAACGGCATTCGCATCAAGGTTATTGTCTCTGAAATGCTCTGTTATAACAACGCCTGTATTTTTCTCATAAGCGGAATTTATTTCATCCTCGGTAAGGCATCGTGTACAGGGTATCTCACCGTAGGCAAAATCCGCATGAGTGGTACCCAGTGCAGGAATGGGTCTTCCTGCCTGTGCAAAGGCTGTTGCAAACTTGGAATGAGTATGAACAGCACCCTTTATATCGGGAAATGCCTTGTAAAGCTCGATATGAGTAAGCGTGTCAGATGAGGGGTTATATTTGCTGTCAATAACATTGCCGTCAAAGTCAACGACAACCATCATATCCCATGTAAGCTCGGGATAAGCAACACCCGAAGGCTTTATAACGATAACTCCCCTGTCCCTGTCAACTCCGGAAGCATTACCCCAGGTAAAAGGTGCAAGTCCGTATTCGGGCAGGAGCATATTTGCTTTGTAAACTTCCTTTTTAAGCACTTTAAACATATAAAAAACCTCCGTAATATCACATTTTTCTACGAATATATATTTTACAATAATTCTGTCCTTTTTTCAATAGAAAAATAATTTTGTTTACATTTTATAAAACGGCATGTACAAAAAAATGAACAAGAAAAAGAGTACGCAAAAAAAACGTACTCAGGAAACTGAATTTATCAATGAACAATTTACAATTTACAATGTACAATGATTTACAAAAAAAACCGCCGGCATCGCTACAACTGCTCTATTGTAAATTGTACATTGTTAATTGTTAATTGATTCGACAAATTATTATTTACTTCTTATTAAGATACTTCTCCTTTGTCGCCATGCCGCCTCTTATGTGTCTTTGTGCTTTATTGTCATCAAGAACTTTTCTTACTTCATCATATAAGGCAGGGCTCACCTTTTTGAGTCTGCCCGAAACGTCGGAATGAACCGTACTTTTTGAAATGCCGAACTGCTTTGCCGTGGCACGGACTGTGGTTTTGTTTTCAACTATGTATTCTCCAAGCTCTACTGCTCTTTCTTCAACAAGAGTCTTCAAGAAAAAAACCTCCTTATAACATATCATTCAATAATATGTCACAAAGAGATAAATTAGAATTATCCTTGATAATTTGCACACATTTCGCATTATGTCCGAAAACATATGCGTTCGCATGCGGTCGGTTGCGTGTGGTACGGCTTAATGTCCGATAATAAGGACTGCAAGAACAAATTTTCGATAAAGTGCTTGACAAAGCTGATTTTTTCAATACAATGGAATATGGAAGAACATTTGTTTAGGAGATAATAAAATGAATAATGACATCAGAAAAAAAGTATACATTAAACTTTCATACAGTCTGCTTGATTGGGAGTGGTATGACGATGCAAATACAATGCGTGTTTTCATCCATCTTCTGCTTACAGCCAACAGAAAAGATAAGCCCTACCACGGGGATATTATTCACAGAGGTGAAGCACTGGCAAGTGTGGAGTACCTTGCAGCCGCATTAAAAATGAGCACAAAAAACGTAAGAACCGCACTTATGCATCTGAAAAAAACAGGCGAAGTGGCAACGAGAAAAATCGAAAAAACCTCGGTAATTCGGGTGCTCAGCTATGATAAGTATCAGTCAGGCGGCAATGAAACGGCAACGAAAGGGCAAGGAGACGGCAACGAGACGGCAACGAAGAGGCAACGAGACGGCAACGAAGGGGCAACACCTATAGATTGTAATATTGAAGAGATTGAAGAGAATGTAATATTGAGAGAGTGTGAAGAGGAAAAACACCCGCACGGAAAATTAAAAAATGTTTTTCTCACCGATTCACAATATCAGAGGTTCAGGTCTGATTATCCCCTTATTGCAGATGATATCACGGATCAGCTTTCTCTGAAAATGGC
This sequence comes from uncultured Eubacteriales bacterium, assembly GCA_964613045.1. Classification (GTDB taxonomy): domain Bacteria; phylum Bacillota; class Clostridia; order Oscillospirales; family Acutalibacteraceae; genus UBA1081. Next base: position 4,765 of record CAZTFS010000060.1, on the reverse strand, counting down.
TGCGGACAAAAAAGCCTACTCCGATAATCATCTTGCCTACCTGTACATATTCGCAAGGAACTACAGACCGCCGAAAAAGGAAAATCAAACAGAAGAATACACCTCAGAGCCGTCATTCGACGCTTCTGTTGCTCAGAAGATTGCATTACAGCTTGACCCTGCAAATACGAAACGACGGCAAGAGCATCATTAGCAAAGAAAAAAAGCGGCAGCATTGAGCCGCCGCAAATTATGTTTATCCGAAGGGATTCTCTGTCTTATAAAGCATACCCTTGGGTTGGTTGAAGCCGATATCCTCAACGCCGAGGTATTTGAACACCTCATAAATTGCTTTGCCGAAGTGACCGAAAGCTACTGCACCGTGATGGGGATAATTCTTCTCAACGAGCACATGGCGGTAGAATCTGCCCATTTCGGGAATAGCAAATACACCGATTCCGCCGAATGAATTTGTCTTGACGGGAAGAACCTCACCCTGAGCCACATAACCTCTCAGCTTAGCGTCAGCCGTGCTCTGAAGTCTGTAGAATGTGATATCACCGGGAACGATATCGCCCTCGAGAGTACCGTTTGTAACCTCTACGGGAAGAGTTCTTGCCATGATACGCTGGAACTTCATCTCACTGAAGCTGAGCTTACAGATGGGTGTATTACCGCAGTGGAAGCCCATGAATGTATCTTTGAGTGTGTAGTCATACTTGGGCTTGATATACTCGTTATACATGTCAGAAGGAACAGAGTTGTTGATATCAAGAAGCGTAACTGCATCTTCACTGATGCATGCACCTATGTACTCGCTGAGTGTACCGTAGATATCGACCTCGCAGGATACGGGTATACCCTTTGCGGCAAGTCTGCCGTTAACGTAACAGGGAACAAATCCGAACTGGGTCTGGAATGCAGGCCAGCACTTTCCTGCTATCGTTACGTATTCTCTTGAGCCCCTGTGTGCTTCTACCCAGTCAAGAAGTGTTATCTCATACTGAGCCAATTTTTCAAGAACTTCGGGCTTTTTATTGCCTGCACCAAGCTCTGCTGCCATCTCGGCGGCAACCTGCGGGATCCTCTCATCGCCTGCATGGTTGTTGAATGCTTCAAAAAGGTCAAGCTCGGAGTTTTCCTCGATCTCAACGCCAAGCCCGTAAAGAGGAGCTATAGGAGCGTTACATGCAAGGAAGTCCTGAGGTCTGGGACCGAAGGAAATTATTTTGAGATTGCTAAGCCCCACAATTGCTCTTGCAACGGGAATAAAGTCAGCTATCATGTCTGCACATTCCTCAGCAGTACCCACAGGATACTCGGGAATATATGCCTTGATATTTCTTAATTTCAGGTTATAGCTTGCGTTGAGCATACCGCAGTAAGCATCGCCTCTGCCGTCGATAAGGTCTTTTCCTGTTTCTTCGGCAGCAGCTACGAACATAACGGGACCGTCAAAATACTTTGCAAGAAGCGTCTCGGAGGATTCGGGACCGAAGTTGCCGAGATAAACGACAAGAGCGTTACAGCCTGCGTTTCTGACATCGTCCAACGCTCTGAGCATATCCTTCTCATTTTCGATACATATGGGACACTCATAGATATCACCGTACTTTTTCTTATAGGCTTCTGCAAGATTCTTTCTTCTTCCCTCGGAAAGTGACATGGGGAAGCAGTCTCTTGATACGGCTACGATAGCCGCTTTGATAACAGGGACATTTTTCATTGGAGTTTCATCCTTTCATCGAGATAATATTCCGTCAATAAATTGCTTTGCGATCCTTGCACTTCTGCCGCCTTTGAGAAGAGCAAATCTCTCGGCATCCATGCAAAGCTGATCTGTAGCTTCAATTCCGTTCTGAACGGCAATGTTCTTCATAATTTCAAGATAGCACTCTTTTGAGGGCTTGACAAAGGTGATACACAGTCCGAAACGCTCGGAAAGAGACATAAGCTCCTGCACTGTATCATTACGGTGGATATCATCGCCGTTGTCTCTGTCAGCAAAGGATTCCTTGACGATATGTCTGCGGTTGCTTGTGGCATATATCACAACATTATCGGACTTTGCCGCAACCGAACCTTCAAGAATCGCCTTGAGTGCACTGAAATTGTCGTCAGTCTGATTAAATGACAGGTCGTCAATAAAGAGTATGAATTTAAGGGGATTGGTATTCAGCTCGTCAATTATCTGAGGAATGTCAACAAGCTGATCCTTTCGCACTTCGATTATGCGAAGTCCCTCACCTTTAAATTCGTTTACGACAGCCTTGACAGTTGAAGATTTACCTGTACCCGCATCACCTGAAAGCAGGATATTTGCGGCAGGCTTACCTGCAAGAAGAGCCTTTGTGTTGTTAATAACGGCTGCACGTTCATTCTGATAGCCCGACAGCTCCGAAAGAGTTACCGGGTCGGGATGCTTTACGGGAACGACAGCACCGTCTTTTATGCAGAACATATAGTATTTTGCATATATTCCGTAGCCGAATCTTCCTATCTCGTCTCTGCGTCTGAAATATTCATTTTCAAAGTCGATTTTTGCGGTGTTCCATGAGGGAAGATAGCCTTCATAACCGATAGCGGCTTTGAAATCCTCTCTTGTAAGGGAGGCGACCTCGCCGAACACATTAAGCTCGGCTTTTACGCATTCCGTCAGGTCATCAGACACGATATTGCTGTTTGCAACCTTTTTTATGAAGACATTTTCATCATCGGTGACGATATTGAGGATATATGTGCTTAAATTATCGGTGTGAGCGTATAATTCATACACAAATTCACCATATTTGTCCACTTGTTCGGCTGTGTCACCGTTTAAGGAGTCAAGAAGTACGACAAGTGCCTTTACAACACCGTCGCCGAGCAGATTTCTGAACACTGCAACAGCTCTGAGCTTTATTGCAAGCAATTTTAATTTATCCATAATGGGCTTCACTTCTTATTTATTGATTATTGCTCCCTTTGAGCCGCTTTCAACCATTGAAGCGTAACGCTTGAGATAGCCGGAAAGCTCTTTTGTCTTGGGAACAAAATTCTTCATTCTCTCATCAATCTCTTCCTGAGGAACTTTAAGCTCAAGCTTGTTATTGGGGATATCTATGCTGATGATATCGCCGTCTCTGACGATACCTATCATACCGCCCGACGCTGCCTCGGGAGAAACGTGACCGATAGCCGCACCTCTTGTAGCACCGCTGAAACGGCCGTCTGTGATAAGAGCAACCGAGCTGCCAAGCCCCATACCGACGATTGCAGATGTGGGATTGAGCATTTCTCTCATACCGGGACCGCCCTTAGGGCCTTCATAGCGGATAACCACAACATCACCGGGAACTATCTTTCCGCCGTTGATGGCTGCCTGTGCATCTTCTTCGCATTCAAACACCTTTGCGGGGCCTTCGTGCTTAAGCATTTCGGGAGCAACGGCTGAACGCTTTACAACACTTCCGTCGGGTGCAAGATTACCACGGAGAACTGCAATACCGCCTGTCTCACTGAAGGGCTCTTCGATGGGACGGATGACCTTGGGATTACGGTTGTATGCGTGTTCGATATTCTCCCCTACTGTCTTGCCTGTTGCAGTGATACAGGAGGTGTCAAGAAGTCCCTTCTTGTTAAGCTCGTTCATAACAGCGTAGATGCCGCCTGCCTCTTCAAGCTCTTCCATGTAGTTTCTGCCTGCAGGTGCAAGGTGACAGAGGTTAGGTGTCTTGTCACTGACAGCATTTGCAATGTCAAGATTTATTTCAATTCCGCATTCGTGTGCGATTGCGGGAAGGTGAAGCATAGTATTTGTGGAACAGCCCAGAGCCATGTCAACGGTAAGAGCATTGTTGAAAGCGGCTTCTGTCATGATGTCACGGGGTCTGATATCCTTTTCGATAAGCTCCATTATCTTCATGCCTGCGTGCTTTGCAAGCTCGATACGGCTTGAATAGACAGCAGGAACAGTGCCGTTTCCTCTGAGTCCCATACCGATAGCTTCCGTAAGACAGTTCATGGAGTTTGCAGTGTACATTCCTGAGCACGAACCGCATGTGGGACATGTTTTGCACTCATATTCGTGAAGCTTTTCCTCGGTCATTTTGCCTGCATTGTACTGACCGACAGCCTCGGAAATACTTGAGAAGCTGATAAGCTCGCCGTCCATGTGACCTGCAAGCATGGGACCGCCGCTGACAAAAATACAGGGAATGTTAAGTCTTGCCGCAGCCATAAGAAGTCCGGGGACGTTCTTATCACAGTTGGGAACCATAACAAGAGCATCAAAGCCGTGTGCAAGAGCCATAGCTTCTGTTGAATCAGCGATAAGATCACGGGTAACGAGTGAATACTTCATACCTCTGTGACCCATTGCGATACCGTCACAGACTGCAATTGCAGGGAAAACAGCGGGATTGCCGCCTGCCGAAGCAACGCCGAGCTTGACTGCGTCAACGATCTTGTCTATATTCATATGACCCGGTACGATCTCGTTATATGAGCTTACGATACCGACAAGAGGCTTTCTGATGTCCTCGTCAGTCATACCGAGTGCATGGTATAAAGCTCTGTGGGGAGCGTTATTAGTGCCGTTTTTAAGGGAATCACTAACCATGGGATTTACCTCCTTTTAACAAAAACCGCACCTACCCCGACAATATAAAGAATCGGGACAGGTGCGAAAAATACTTAAATTAGTTGTTGATAAGCTTAGCTTCGTCGTTCCAGCTGTAGAGCTTACGGATCTCTTCACCGACAACCTCTGCGGGATGCTCTGCTGCAAGCTTTCTCATAGCCTTGA
>CAZTFS010000059.1:0-14638 GCA_964613045.1 uncultured Eubacteriales bacterium | reverse complement strand
CTTAATTATGGTGTTCCACAAATGCGTCAACGAGTTTATTTTATTGGGTTTAGAAGCGATTAACCGGTTATGAGGCACTATTATTACAAGTCTTTCCTCAAAAGTATGCAAATAAAGTATAAAATGACATCAGCGACCGACATTTGCTAATGCAAGCCGGAAATGTAATGACCGTAAATGTAATTGAAGCTCTTTGGAAAAAGCATAAATGAATTTTTATATCAACAGGAGGGGTAATTATGAGACCTGGCGAAGCTTTTGAAACTGAGTGTTATGAATACCTTAAAAGAACTTATAAGACTGCAAGCTCTGATTTTTATCACGAAGGTGGCATGGATTCAACGAAATCTGATATAGCCGTAATCAAAAACGGACACATTGATTTTTTTATTGAAGCAAAGGATACCGCTGCACAATCAGGACAGTTTGTTCTTCTTCCGGACGAAGATTCAGAATCTTTTGTCTTTTCTCCAAGGAATCATAGCGAACCAAATGAAATGACAGATATAATAATCGCATATATGAACAACTCATTTCATAGGTATAACAACGCAGGTACCGCTGGTGAAACTTTGGGTATTGATACTTCTGTTTTTTCAAGATGGATTATTAATCATTACAAAGATAAAAATGTGAAATATGTCATAAGTTATGGTAGAGGTTTTGTAATTTTACCAATTAGAAAATTTAATGATTACTTTGATATTTCAGCAAAATATCGTATCAAAAAGAGTGGTTCGGGAGAACCAGCAAAAAGAGATATGGATGCAGTAAAACAAGTAATCAAGAACTTGTACCCAACTGCAAGTTTTGTAATTGTTGGCAAGAAACTTTTTGCAAGATTTTCAACAAGACTATCTGTAGATACATTCCAACTTGGCAAATATTCTTACTATTTATCTGAGCAAAATTCCGGTGTTTATGAAATTCGTAGATTATCTAACACTTACAACATGAATGTTATTTTTTCAATTAAACTGATAAAATCACAAGCAGATGCAGATTTGAGAGAGTTTGAATCTGATCTTTAAACATTTTTTTTGAAAAGCTCATCAGAAAAAGATATATACTGTTTTAGAGCATATCTAAACGTGTTCATTGAATACTTTCCAATAGGGAAATTTGTGTCACTAAATTTTTGCATTTCGATGTTCTTGCCCATATTAGAAAACAGATTCATAAGAAATTCGCATCTATCACTGCGATATTGTTCATCAATATCGCAGTGATTTATTTCCCGTTCAATCCTTTTGATTCTTGACACAAGATCACTTTGCATTTTTTTACTAATAGCTCTTTTAGATAACCAATTTCTGAATTCCACTTCGTTCATTTAATTTTGCCTCCGTTATAGCCTTGCCCATTTCGATTCCAATAAGTTGCAGAACATCTATTATAACTGAATTTCCAAATTGTTTATATGCTTGGTTATCACTTTTACAAATTTTATATGAATCAGGATAACCCATAATTCTTGCACATTCCCTGGGGTGCAACCTTCTTGGCTTACCATTAACCAAATATCCTCCTGTTTTAGCAAAAACACCTCCGCCATAAGCCGAAAGAGTAATAGCAATTCCTTTAGTACTGTAGATTCGTTCGCCTTGACCACCCTTATTCACAGTGCCAAGACGTATGGTTTTGTTGCTATAGGAATTATCTACGGTATCACTATAATATGTGTCAGTGCGATTTACATACAAGTGTTTTACCATTTCCTCATCGTTCAACAAGTAATCTTCAACGTGTCGAACTAGTTCTATTGGTTTAGGATATGTAAAACTATTAACCATTAGATCGTTTCTAAAACACACCATATAAATACGCTCACGCTTTTGAGGAACACCGTAATCAACAGCATTTAATACTTTTTGATTAAACTGATATCCAAGTTGTTCCATTGTGTTTTTTACCACATCAAGAGTTTTTCCATTATCGTGAGTGGCAAAATTCTTTACGTTTTCCATAAACACAATTTTAGGTTTCTTTTTCCTGACAATTCTTGCTACATCAAAGAATAACGTTCCTCTGCTATCCTCAAAACCTCTTTGCTTTCCACTTATAGAAAAGGCCTGACAAGGAAAACCTGCACATAAAATATCGTGATTAGGAATAGTTCTTTCATCTACTTGAGTTATATCTCCTTCTGGCACAATACCAAAGTTTTCTGTATAGACTTTTTGAACAGGCTCATCCCATTCATTAGCATACACACACTTTGCCCCAAGCGATTCAAGTGCTAAGTGAAACCCTCCTAAGCCTGCAAACAAATCTATAAATGTCCATCCGTCAAAACACTTTTCCTTAATATCAAGCATAAAATAAACCTCCAATATAAACTGTAACTATTATAGCGCAGTGCGCTATAATATGCAAGTCTAAAACATAAATATATTAAAGAATTCTCTACTCAAGCATATTTTATCTATAATAATTTTTGAGACAAATAGAGTCGTTTTTATTATGCTTAGCAATAAATTCTTATACATTTTAACGCAACAAGTAATATTAGCTAAAATTTCAATTGCATATTTGGTGCTTCACTCTATTGAACATTGTTTGTTTTAATGGTATAATTACTTATTATCAATATAAATGGGAGGTTCAATTATGTCCGAAAAAACAAATAAAAAATATATGAATAAATCGGAAATAATTACTTTCGGTATCGGACTTTTCGGTGTTGCACTGCTTACAGGCTGGATGCCTGACTATACTGCAACATTCTTTGCAGATTTTGCATTCAAGGGAAAGGGCTTTGATCCTGATACAATGTCAAATATTATTTCTGTTGTATTCCTTGTGGCAGGTATAGTAGGAGCTGTCTGTGAATTGGTTATCGGTTATCTCGTCGATAATACAAGAACAAAATTCGGTAAAGTAAAGCCTTGGGTCGGCTTTGGTGTTATTCCGCTTGCACTCATTTCAATGCTTGTTTTTGTGGCACCTAACACAAATAATCAGACGCTTGCTATTATATGGATGTTTGTGGTGTATTCTGTTTATACAATGGCTTGTTGTGCTGTTGAAAGCCCCGCAAACTGTTTCGGTGCTCTTTGCTCACCAAATCCTTCTGAGCGTTCAAGTGCAATTTCAATTGCATCATTCCTGCGTTCAGTCGGTCAGTCCGGCGGTATGGTCGTTGTTCTCGTTGTCGGTCTTGTCATGAAGGCTGTTATGGGAGAACAGCAGTATAAAAATGCCGAAGGTCAGGGACTTGATCTTATAATCTCAACAGGCATCTGTGCGTTAGGTCTTATTCTGTTCGTCATGATCTTCTTTGTGAATAACAAAGAACGTGTTCCGTTTACACAGGAAAAAGTAAGCCTTAAAGATGCCGTAAATGTCGTTTTTACAAATAAGAATCTTCTGATGGTTTCTCTGACTAAGCTCTGTGGCTTCGGCAGAGGCGTTTACGGTACAGTTTCTCTTTACATAGCAATATATCTTCTCGGTTCAAAAGACCTGAAACTGGGTCTTCTGTTGCCAATGGGTATCGGTACTGCAGTAGGAACACTTCTTGTTAATCTTGTTCTGAAAAAATTCTCAACAAAGCAGACATTTATTCTGTTCAGTGTTTACGGTGCTTCATCTCTGTCTATTCTTTTCCTTATTTCGAGAGGAATAGGCTTTAATGACGGTCTTATTATCCCGTTCCTTATTCTTAATTTCTTCTGCGGTCTCCAGCACGGCAACACAAATGTTACACCAAATATTATGATTGCTGACTGCGTTGACGAAATCGAATATAAGACGGGAAAGAGACAGGAAGGTCTTGCTTATGCAGGTTACGGTCTGTTCTCGAAAATTGCATCCGCATTCACAAAAGCTCTCGGACCTTGGCTTCTTTACACCTGGTCAGGTTATCTTGTTTCAACGGATGCAAACGTAGCTTATGCGGCTCAGGCAGATACGACTCTTAATAAACTTTTAATGATCTATACAATTATTCCTGCAGTTTTTGTTATTCTTCAGGCAGTACCTATATTCTTCTATGATATGGTAGGCGAAAAAAAGGAAATGATCACAAAAGCTCTTATTGAACGCCGTGAAGCTGCGGGAAATGCTTCTGAAACCGTAAAAACCGAAAGTTAAGGAGGGGAATATAATGTCAGATAAGAAAAATGGCTTTAATACGAAGCTTTATGCAATAGCAACATTTATAATCATAGCGACATTGCTTGTTATTATTTGTATAACAACTTTCAGCTCGAGATATACTGCATTTCACCCCGATGAATTGGCTAAGACTTATGTGGACACGATAGTTCAGACAGGTGACGGATATAACGCATACAAAAACACGCTTGCAAGCAAGAGCAGTAAATACGGTGATTTTATCCGTAAATACTATGTATATCCTGCAGTTTACAGAGACACTGATTATCAGATCGGAGCTGATTCTGATGATTTTGTCGGATATAACGATGAATCTTATATGAGCGATGCAACAATAAACGATAACGGCACGCTTTCAGGACAGGTCATTGACACTATGTATCCTTACTATGAGGAACTTATCGCAACATACGGTTGGGATGATTATGATTCTGTTTACACGCAGTACATAGAAAAATTGATTGAGGTTCGTCAGCATGTTTTTGGTGACAGCTATTTTACCGATGAAATTTTCTTTACTGCATTTGAGGCTAACGTTGCTGAGTATGGTGACAAACTTACAGGAACTGAAGATGAGTTTGATTCAAATACAGGTGTTCAGTTGAGCTATAAGTCAATTGGTTTATATGAGGAGCTTTACGGTGATGATTATAAACTGACTTCATCAGTTACGGCTCAGGATGAGATCGATATTGATGAATATAAGTCTTCCGCTGATATTACGGTTCTTGCAACATACGGAGTCACAATTGATGACATTTCTGATGTTCAGGACATAACAGTTGAAGTTACATCGCAAGATGGTGAGCTTATCACTGTAATTGATGTTGTAGTTGTAAAGATTGGAAAGTCGTGGTATGTTGACAATCTTTCCACAGATACATCAGCATGCTATGATTTACATGAACTGTAATTAATATAAAAATATAACCTCCGGGTGTAACAGACTTTTTTATTCTGTCCGTTGTACCGCAGAGGTTATTTTTTTTATTCTTTTTTATTTATCCGTTGATCACGTTAGACATGTCATACAATCCGGACTGTTTCCCTTTCATGTAAACGGCTGCGTTAACTGCACCTGCAGCAAAAACATTTTTAGAAAGTGCAGTATGACTCAGTTTGATTATTTCATCATTACCTGCAAAAATTATTTCATGTTCGCCTACAATTGTTCCGCCTCGGATCGAGTGCATTCCTATTTCGTGCTTATCTCTTCTCTGTGAGCGATCATGTCTGTCGTAGACAAGATCAGGCTTATAATCAAGTCCGTCTTCAACCGCTTTTTCAAGCATAATCGCTGTTCCGCTTGGTGCATCAAGCTTAAGATTATGGTGTGCTTCTACAATTTCAACGTCAAAAGAGCCTCCGAGGATCTTTGCTGCCGCTTTTGCAAGCTCGGAAAGAAGATTGATGCCCAAAGACATATTGCCCGAACGGAACACTGCAACCGATTTTGAGGCATTTTCGATTATTTGGTTTTGTTCAGCAGTATAACCCGTAGCACAAAGCACTGCAGGAATATTATTCTTGACGGAATAATCAAGAATTGAAGCTAAAGCTGACGGATTGGAAAAATCAATGATTACATCAGCCTCGCATGAGACTTCATCGAATGCAGGAAAAACGGGATAGGGAAGCGTATCGCATTCAAATACATCAACACCGGCAGTTATATGAATATCATCACGTTCTTTAATTGCATTTGTAACCGCAGTACCCATCTTACCGCAACAACCGCTTAAAATAACTTTTACCATTTTGATTCACATCCTTTTAAAAGAAAGTCGGGCAAAATCAATCACCCGACTTTAATTAAATTATTTTACAAGGTTATGCTTCTTAAGTGCATTATAAAGGATCGCCTTTGAAGCATCGTTCATCTGACCGAGAGGCATTCTGCATCTGCCCACATTCCAGCCGCACATATTCATAGCTTCTTTAACGGGGATGGGGTTTACATCACAGAAAAGAGCATTGCAAAGGTCAAGATATTCAAGCTGAAGGTCTCTTGAGCCCTTTACATCTCCGTCAAGATACTTTCTTGCGATGTCATGTGCTACTCCGGGGGCAACGTGAGAAAGCACTGAAATGACACCTTTTCCGCCGAGAGCCATTATCGGAAGAATCTGATCGTCATTACCTGAGTAGATCGTAAGGCTGTCACCGCAAAGAGCCGCAACCTTCTGAATCATTGAAATGTCGCCGCAAGCTTCTTTTGTTGCAACGATTCTTTCGTGCTTTGCAAGTTCTGCATAAGTTTCAGGCTTGATAGTCATACCTGTTCTGCCGGGAACGTTGTAAAGTATTATCGGTGCGGAAACTCTGTCAGCAATGTAATTGTAATGTTCAATAAGACCGCTCTGAGAAGTCTTGTTGTAGTAAGGTGTAACCATAAGAAGACCGTCTGCACCAACACTTTCAGCCTCGTTGGAAAGCTCAACCGCATAGAATGTATCGTTTGAACCTGTACCTGCAATAACGGGAACTCTCTTAGCTGTAACATCAACACAGAATTTCATAGCATTAACATGCTCTTCGTGAGAAAGAGTAGAGCCTTCACCTGTTGTACCGCAAACAACAATGGCATCAGTACCGTTTTCAATCTGATAATTTATTATTTTTTCAAATTCAGCATAATCTATCTTTTTGAGATCCTCAGTAAAGGGGGTGACAACAGCGATAGCAGAGCCTTCAAAAATTACGGGCTTTTTCATAAATGAATCTCTCCTTATATCAGTTTTTGGGTTCAATGTAACCCTCAGCACAGAGCAGTTCGGCAAGAAGTACCGCACCGCCTGCAGCACCTCTCAATGTGTTGTGAGAAATGCAAACAAATTTGTAATCGTACTGTGAATCTTCTCTCAGACGGCCTGTTGAAATAGCCATGCCGCCTTCAAGCTCTCTGTTTATTTTTGTCTGAGGCATATTGTCTTCTTCATAGTAATTAAGGAACTGCTTGGGAGCATGGGGAAGTTCAAGCTCCTGAGGTCTTCCTCTGAAATTCTTCCACACTTCGAGAATCTCATCCTTCGTGGGCTTGTTTTCAAAACGAACAAAGCAAGCAGCCATATGACCGTCTGAAACGGGAACTCTTAAGCACTGTGCTGTAAAATGAGGCTCTGTTGCAGGAACGATCTTTCCGTCAATAACTTTTCCCCATATCTTAAGAGGTTCTTTTTCGCTTTTTTCTTCTTCACCACCGATGTAAGGAATGACATTATCAACCATTTCGGGCCATCTTTCAAAAGTTTTGCCTGCACCTGAAATAGCCTGATAGGTACAAACAAGAACATCCTTAACACCGAACTTTTCATCAAGAGGATAGAGGGCGGGAACATAGCTCTGAAGTGAGCAGTTTGATTTAACAGCGATAAATCCTCTCTTTGTTCCGAGACGCTTTTTCTGAGATTCAATGATATTAAGATGATTATTGTTGATCTCAGGGATAATCATTGGAACGTCATCAGTAAATCTGTGAGCAGAGTTATTGGAAACTACAGGACACTCAGCTTTTGCATAAGCCTCTTCGAGAGCCTTTATTTCATCCTTTTTCATATCAACGGCACAGAACACGAAATCAACGATATCAGCAATTTTTTCAATATCTGCCGTTGCGTCACAGACGACCATATCCTTAACTTTTTCGGGCATTTCTGTTTTCATTACCCATCTGCCGCCGAGAGCTTCCTCATATTTTTTACCTGCTGATCTGGGACTTGCGGCAAGAACAGTAATATCATACCAAGGGTGATCAGAAAGAAGTGTAATAAAACGCTGACCAACCATACCTGTTGCTCCGATAATACCTACCTTGTATTTCTTCATAATTTTCATTCCTCCGAACAAGAAATTTAATTTTACTATTGTAATTACGGGAAAATTGCAATATAATATATCCCGTCACATAACACATTAGTATATATATTATCATTATTATTTTAAAGTGTCAACTTAAATAAAAGAATTTTAGAAAATTGGTGCAAAATAAATGAAAAAATCAGATTTTTATTTCGATTTACCTAAAGAATTGATAGCACAAGAGCCTATTAAAAACCGTGATGAATCCGGATTGCTGCATCTTAACAGAATTACAGGTGAGATTTCACATCGAAATTTCTTTAATATAACAGATTATTTAAAAAAAGGCGACTGTCTTGTTCTCAACAATACACGTGTTTTACCGGCAAGAATTTTCGGCATAAAACCGACAGGAGCAAAAGTTGAATTTTTATTGCTCAACAATTTGGGTAATGATAAATGGGAAGTTATAACAGGTCCCGGACGAAAGGCAAAAACAGGAGATACCTTTAATTTCGGTGACGGAATCTTGCATGCGGAAATTCTTGAAATTCTTGATAACGGCAACAGGATTGCTAAGTTTTCTTATGAAGCGTCCAACATATATGAAGTACTTGACAAAATAGGAGAAATGCCGTTACCTCATTATATTACACATGAACTTGAAGATAAAGAACGCTATCAGACCGTATACTCTAAAGAGCTCGGTTCAGCAGCTGCTCCCACTGCCGGCTTACATTTTACACCTGAACTTATAAAAAAGATTGAAAATATGGGTGTAACAGTAGTATATGTTACATTGCATGTGGGTATCGGTACGTTCAGACCGGTTAAGGCGGAAAATATTGAGGATCATGAGATGCATTCTGAGCATTATTGGATTCCGAAAGAGACTGCCGAGATAATTAATGAAACTAAGAAGAACGGCGGCAGAGTTATAGCAGTCGGTACAACATCCTGCAGAACGCTTGAATCTGCAAGTGATGATGAAGGTTATATATCCGAGTGTAATAATTCTACAAACATTTTTATATATCCGGGATACAGGTTTAAATGTATTGACGGACTTATAACTAATTTTCATCTGCCCGAAAGTACATTAATAATGCTCGTTTCAGCATTTGCAGGCAGAGAAAATGTTTTGAATGCGTACAACACAGCCATTGAATTAAAATACAGATTTTTCAGCTTCGGCGATGCAATGGTTATTTTATAAAGAGGTAAATTATGTATAAATTAATTAAGAATGTCGGAACCGCCCGCTTGGGCGAATTTGAAACTCCTCACGGTACGGTAAAAACTCCCGGTTTTATGAATGTTGCAACTTGTGCAGCCATTAAAGGCGGTTTATCTGCACTCGATTTAAAGGATATTAATTGTCAGGTTATGCTTTGCAATACATATCATCTGCATGTCAGACCCGGTGATGATGTTGTTTACGAAATGGGCGGTTTGCACAAGTTTACAGGATGGAATGGACCTATATTGACTGACAGCGGTGGTTTTCAGGTTTTTTCACTTGCTTCTTTAAGAAAAATTAAAGAAGAAGGTGTATATTTTCAGTCACATGTAGACGGCAGACATATTTTTATGGGTCCCGAAGAAAGCATGCAGATTCAGTCCCATCTCGCATCAACGATTGCTATGGCATTTGATGAATGTGTTGAAAATCCTGCACCTTATGAATATGCAAAAAAGTCATGTGAAAGAACAACACGTTGGCTCAAGCGATGTAAAAATGAAATGGACAGGCTGAATTCTCTTCCCGAAACAATAAATAAACAGCAGATGCTTTTCGGTATCAATCAGGGCTGTACATACGATGATTTGAGAATTGAGCATATGAAAGAAATCGCAGAGCTTGATCTTGACGGTTACGCTATCGGCGGACTCGCTGTGGGTGAGCCGAAAGAGGATATGTACCGTATAATATCATCAGTTGAACCGTATATGCCAAAAAATAAAATCAGATATCTGATGGGTGTAGGAACTCCGGGAAACATTATTGAAGGAGTAAAAAGGGGAGTTGACCTTTTTGACTGCGTTATGCCCAGCCGAAATGCACGTCATGGGCACATGTTCACGTGGCACGGAATAATTAATCTTAACAATGCAAAATATGAGCGTGACGATTCTCCTGTTGACTCTGAATGTGACTGTCCTGTATGTCGAAATCATTCAAGAGCATATTTAAGACATCTTTTTAAAGCTAAAGAAGTTCTTGCCCTAAGACTTGCAGTAATGCATAATCTGTATTTTTACAACACACTTATGTCAAAAATAAGAACTGCACTTGAAGAAGATACATTTGATGAATTTTATACTAAGTATGCGGATCTTCTTGATACCAGAATAAAATGATAAAATTTAAATTTACTATTGCATTTATCAAAATATTATATTATAATATAATGCATAATGTTCAAAATCGGAGGAATTTAAAATGGAACTTATGTTAAAACTTCTTGAGGCTGAAACAACTTCAAGTACAAGTTCTTTTGGTACAATTATTCTCATGGTTGCTCTTTTCGCTATAATGTACTTTATGATGATAAGACCCCAGAAGAAAAAGCAGAAAGAAGAGCAGGAAATGCGTGACTCAATTCAGATAGGTGATGAGATCACAACTATCGGCGGTATCTGCGGCAGAGTTGTTACAGTTAAAGAGGATTCACTTGTAATTGAAACAGGTGCAGACAGAAACAAGATGAAGATCACTCGCTGGGCTATCCAGACAAACAACACTGCAGATGACAGAATTCAGGCTGAAAGAGCTGCACAGGCTGCTGCTAAAGAAGCTGAAAAAGCAGAGAAGAAAAAAGGTAAGCGTTCTAAGAAGAATGAAGAATCTTCAGATGACGAATAATAACCTGACAACCTGTAATAATTAAAAATTTCCCTTCATATCTATTTATCAGATACGGAGGGATTTTTTATATGCAAAAAAGAAAGACAAAACTTTCATCAAATTCGATTTTCGGAAACACATTAAAGGGAGTTATGACAGGTGTTATATCCTATATTGTGTTACTTTCAATATTCTCACTTATTATATTAAAAACAAATATACCGTCAAATTTATTTTTTATTTTCATATTGATTTCTATAGGTATATCCGTATTTATCGGATCAACATTTTCGTCGTTTATTGCAAGAAAGTCCAGATTTTTAAATGGCATGCTGACAGATATCATTCTTATAGTAATTGATTTTGTTTTGTTACTTTGCTTTAATAATGCTTCATTATCTGTCAAAATATACCTAATAATACCTGTAGCAATAATTTTCGGTTTCTTCGGTAGTGCGATCGGATCAAATATTCGCAAAAGATAAGACACGGTGACAAAAATGAAAATAAAAACAATAAGATTCAGAAACAAAATCGAATTATCTGGTCAAGCCGAAAGGGAAGTGAAGGCGGCGATTATTACGCTTGCTCTGTTTTTTGCAGGCATGATCGTTGGTGCGGGTATGATGAAAAATTTAAATAACACGGAATTATTGAATAATTTTTCTGACATATTCAATATTTACATTCAGAACAGAATAGAGTTGAAAGCATACAAAATTTTTCTGAATTCACTAATGTTTAATGTGTTATTTCTTATATTTACATTTTTTACAGGACTGAACTGCCTCGGAATTCCGATTGTATTATCTATACCGATTATTAAAGGCATCGGTTATGGTATGCTATCCGGATATTTGCTCACATTTTATAAAATGAGCGGAATTGGTTACTATTTGCTGACAATATATCCCGGAGCAATGATAATTGTTGTTATTCTTGTATTAGCATGCAGCTCTGCAAGTAACATGTCGATTGATATTTTGTCGGTTACTCTGGCAAAAAGACAGGCAGAATCTAAAAACATGATTTCGTATATCAAGAAGTTTCTGGTATATTTGGGAATAACAATTGCGGCATGTGCAACAGATGCAGTTTTAACAAAAGCGTTTTCATACTTGTTTGTGTTTTAATCTTCTTTTTTCTTTACATTTGCTAACGGATTGCTTTCAACTGCATTTTGAATCTGTTCATCTGCAAGATGGGTATAAATTTCTGTTGTTCCCAGATTTTCATGACCAAGAATATCTTTTAATACAAGAACATCAACATTGCCGTGCTGATACATCAATGTAGCCGCCGTATGACGAAGTTTATGTACTGAAAAACCCATTTCACCAAGCCCCGATTTTTTTAAGAAGGTATCAACAATATGTTGTACGGTACGTGGGCTTATCCTTGTTAATCTGTTGCTTAAAAATAACGCTTCTTTGTTCTTAACACCATCTTTTGGTCTCACTCTCATGTAAACCTCAATTGCAGACAAGCATGCATTATTCAGATATACAGTTCTCTCTTTTGCACCTTTGCCGAAAACCTTCATAGTGTTATCCGAACGAATGTCCGTATAGTTTAAATTCACAAGCTCAGAAAGACGAAGTCCGCAATTGAGAAAAATTGTCAATATGGCATAATCACGTTCTTTGTTTTTGCCATCTACAGATTCTAAGAGATCTAAACTTTGCTGTAAAGTCAGATATTTAGGTAATGTTTTGTCTTTTTTTGCAGTATCCAGCATCTTCATCGGATTTTCATTAAGAATATGTTTATTATCGGTAAGATACTTAAAAAATTGTCTGATAACAACAACCTTACGGTTTCTTGTTGTCGGAGAATTTTGTTTTTCATTTTTACAATAAGACAGATATTGATATGCATCATTCAAAGTAACTGATTTAAAAAAACTTTCGTCACAGATTCTGATAT
Organism: uncultured Eubacteriales bacterium; assembly: GCA_964613045.1. GTDB lineage: Bacteria > Bacillota > Clostridia > Oscillospirales > Acutalibacteraceae > UBA1081. The sequence goes on along the minus strand of CAZTFS010000059.1, from coordinate 1,947 downwards.
CGACATTATCTTTGCTGCATATTTTTTTTTCAACAACAATATATGAAAGAAATTCACGAAGATTAATTGAGTATTCAAATACAGTTTTTTGCGATCTGTTTTTAATTACATCGATATACATAAGATAATCACATACGAGCTGCGGAAATGCCATGTAATCCGGCTTATAGTTATACATTGTTAAAAAACCTCCTTAGCGACTCTCCTAAATTGCACAAAATATTTCTTTTGTGCAATTATATCATTATCTTTATCACTTGTCAACTATTTCGATGTAAATATTTCATTAGTAATTGTATTCTTTGCTCAACGTAGCTGAGATACTGCAACTGCACTACTACCTCAATCATATCAAGCAAATCAAGTGTATCAAATGTTTTACGTAAAAATATGTTATTCCATTTGATTGCAAATAAATTCTCAAGTCGTGCAGTTTCATTGTAAAACCAACGGTAAAACTCGGAAATGTCCGAAGACGTCATATATGTCACACTCCAATTCCTATAGTTTGATACTTTACTTGTAGGTCAGTATCTTTGATATCAATTGCAGAAGCTTGGACAGATTCAAAAGGAACTAATTTGTATTCCGTTGGGACTTCCCTTTCAATGTAACCGCCTGCATAGTAAAAATGCTTTAATACCTTTGTTAAATCTTTAGTTATGTATTTTGTCAAATATTTGGCTATTGCGGTTGTACCGTTTGCGTTATCTTCACATTCTTTAAATTCAATTACTGTTGAGAAACCATTTTTCCAATTATCTAAGTTATATAAGGTGTGACATAAAACTATGCAAATTGCACAAAGATTAAGAGACTTAAGAGAAGATCACGACAAGAAACAAAGCGAAATTGCAGAAATATTAAAAACAGATCAGAGTTACTACAGCAAATACGAATTAGGAAAACACCCATTACCAATAGAACACCTCAAAACACTAAGCATATATTACGAAGTATCAGCAGATTATATACTTTGTTTAACAGATGATAGCAAAATATATTATAAACGGACGAGCCGAGACAATTAAAATAAGCCGCTCATAGTCGCTCATCGGCATTGCGTTGCTTCAACGGAACTCGCAAGCTCGTCCGATGAGCTTCCTTATGCCAAGGTGCGACTATTCACTACTAACTACAAATTTAAAAAGCCATAGGCGTCGAACCTATGGCTTTTTATTTTAGTGGGGTATCACAGACATTAAAAAGTAAAGTGTTTGCCTGTGTAACAAAATTGTAAAAATCTAAATTTAATTTTATACAATTTTGTTACACAGTTTGCCACATTGACTTTTTAATTTGCTGTGAGGCAGGGCGAATAAGTGAAGCAAAGCAAAGCTATGCTTCACAAAAATCCAATTATCTCGGTAAGGCGAGTTTACATAGATATCACCTTTTAAGGGGGGTGAGAGCTTGAAAAAAATATTTAAAGCCCTGCAGGGCAAACTGCAGAGCCTTAAAAAAATCACTTTCAAACTTGAATTCTTATTCAAATAACCCTTTGAAGTGAATACAGTATCGGTAGTACCTTACTGCTACCGATATTGTAACACAAAACAATCAAATTGTAAAGGAGCAATTTTAATGACAAATATAAACAGAAATATGATGATGCTTAGATACCATAATACACAAGAAAAATACTATTCACAAAAAGATATTGCTGAAATACTCAATATACCACAAACACAAATTTCAAGAATCGAAAACGGACACCAACCACGATTAAATGAAGTAATAGGTTACGCAACGCTTTTTAATGTAAAAATAGATGACCTTATATTTAAAGAATATGATATAACTGAAAAAAGATTCTATTAAATTAATTATTCAACGTTGAATATCCGGACAAAAAATAAACCGCCCTGACGGGCGGTTAAATTTATCTTTACAATATTTCTTTTGTGCAATTATATCATATCTTTTTCAGCTTGTCAAGATTATCTT
>CAZTFS010000058.1:0-14833 GCA_964613045.1 uncultured Eubacteriales bacterium | reverse complement strand
TAGGATACGAAATATTCCACTGCATTGTTAGGGAAAAATTCACGAAATTCCGAACAAAGCTGTGCTGCCAGAGTTTTATTATGAGCAAGAATAAGTGTTGGTCTGTTAGCCTTTGCAATAATATTTGCCATGGTAAATGTTTTTCCCGAGCCGGTAACACCCAGAAGTGTCTGCTCTGCGAAACCGTCGTTCAGCCCTTCTGCAAGAGAATCAATTGCCTGCGGCTGATCGCCTGTAGGCTGATATGATGAAAACAGCTCAAACTTATCCATAACCCGACCTCACTTTTCTATTTTGTATTTTATCACATAATATTAAAAAAATAAAGACTTTATATAAAAAATGCAAAAATTTGTTCGGAAAGAAAACGGTTTTCGCAGTACTTCGGTGACCGTTTCGATCTGACCATCGCCGTAACCGCAAAAAAAATGAACCCGATAAAACGTAAGTTTTGTCGTAAAAAAACAGCCCCAAAAAAATGAGGCTGCTATGTATTACGATTCTTTTATTTCAAACGACTTTACAAATTTATCAAAATCAACTTTATTCTTATTATCAGTACTTACATTACAGTCAACACGGTAATACCCTGAATCATAAGGTATGAGATAAACAAAGGCATTCTGATAATACTCAGAGGATGTGCAAAGCTGTTCAAATGCGATACATTCCGTATCACCGACATTAACGGTGTATTGCTTATATGAATATACTTCACTTCCGAAGCTTTCAAGCAATTTTTCACAAGAGTCTTCGAGGGATAATATACAAATATCTAAATCATCTGAATAATAATAAATAAATATCTCACCGTTATAGGAATCGCTGCGGAAATATCCGGGGTTGTTCCTGTCTTCCGTAAAAGTATTCGGAAGCGTAAAAGTCATTTCAGCAATTTCTACATTATTTCCGGAAACGATCTGACCGTTGAATTCAACATATTCGGTTATATATTCACCGGAATCGGACTTTATACGCTTTCCGTTTTCATTCAGTGTATAAACAAGCAATTTACCGTTTTCATTGATCCGGATATTACCTTCACTGCTTCTGCAAACCATATACCGTATGCCGTTATCATCAGTATAGTAATCTGTAGAGCGGGAAGAACAGGATGAAAATGATAACAATACAACTGTGATCATTATTACGGATATTATTCTTTTTTTCATCGAAAAAATCCTCCTCATCCCTTAAGCAAAGCCATTATTTCTGCTCTTGTCCGAGCATCTTTTTTTGCGATACCTCTGAGAGCGGAAGTCTGAGTTACGGCACCGGCTGCTCTTGCACCACGCATAGTCATACACAGATGCTGTGCTTCAACAACAACAGCGACACCTAAAGGTTTAAGCTCTTTATCAAGAAAATCAGCTATCTGTGAAGTCAGACGTTCCTGAAGCTGCGGTCTCTTCGCATAAACATTTACAATCCTTGCAAGCTTTGACAAACCGATAACATTTCCGTCAGAGGGTATATATGCGATATGTGCTTTACCAATAAAAGGTAACAAATGATGCTCACACATTGAGTATAAAGGAATATCCCTTACAACAACGATCTCATCATTATCAGTTTCGTTAAACACTTTCAGATATTTTGCAGGATCATCACTTATACCTGCAAAAATTTCCTCATACATTGCGGCAACACGCTTTGGTGTTTCAACCAAGCCTTCTCTGTCAGGATCTTCCCCGATTGCCTCAAGTATATCTCTGACAGCTCTTTCAATTTTTTCTTTATCCAAAACAAACAGCCCTTCAATTCCAATCAAACATAAGTCTGATGTATTTTTTATTGTCATCACTTGAAAAATTCACATGTGATATATCTACCTTTTCATCAGTATTATCGGAGATGTAAGAAATTATCTTATACATATCAGAATTTGGTGAAACACCGTCAATAATTGCATCTGAAGCAGAATTATATGAATCGGCAGAATCAAATTTTATTTCAAGATAATTTATTCCGTTGTCAATGTTGCTTAAAAACTTTTCCTTTATTGTGTTCAGCTCTGTCTTACCGTAATTACTGAACAGCAATCCGTTATATTTGAAATAATTAAATTTATCCTCATTACAGGAATAAGCAAAATCATAATCTGTATGGTCAAGAGATATCTCTGAATCGGTAAGATTGAAATAAAGATGAGATATGCTTTCATCATTACCAGGATTATCCCATGTCACATCAAGATGATAATAAGCCTCCTCTATCTGAACAATGTTCCACATGTGACTTATCCGTCCCTGAGTTGAAGAAATTCCTGTTCCCCCGATAAGCACGGTTTTTATGCCGACATTTTCAAGCAAAAGCATTGCTGCTCTCGAAAAACCTGAGCATACAGCTTTGTTTTCAATAAGACAACCATATGCATTTGATGAATGATCCGACTCTTCGTACTTACACATATTCACAATGTAGTCATGAATATAAAGCTCCTTACTGTAGTCATCTTCATACTCAGGCATTTCAGAAATAATCCTGTCAACTTCAGCCATCAATTTATTTTGCATAGCATCACATTCATCAACTGAATATTCATATTTCAGTTCAATAAATGCAGATGACCAGAATGACAACATATTGCATGAATCCGAAAAACACAAAATTTGCGGGTTATCATTTTTAACAGCAAAATAAACATTATTAAATTCTTCTTTAGTCAGATTCGGGATCTTTATCAATTCCGGATGCGAATCAATATTATTAAGGATACAGATATACGCCTGTTTTTCCACATCATTCAGCTGTTCGTAATTATATGAAGAAAACGGCTGTATCCCATCGAAATCGTCCGGAAAAGAAAAAACAGAAAAATAGGCTTTTATTTTGTCTGCACCTATCCCCGAAACAATACCGACAGCTCCTGCTGTTGTAATAATCACAACAACAATTATAATAAATACTTTAAATATTTTTTTATTTTTCATAGTTAATCAACATCATTTGCAATCATACATTTAAAATCGTGTTCGACAAGATACTCAATGTCACTTTTTGCAGAATAATAGTCAGAAATTGTGACATCGGTATTAAAACAATTTGTCAGACCTGCAAATAATTTTTCTATGTCATCTTTTTCTGCGGAAGATATGTAGCTGTTAATGATATCGCATGCAAGTTCAGCAAATTTTTCTGCACCGTATTTCTGAGCATAAAGCATCAGATATGTAAACAGCATATCCGAGCCCATGTCATTTTCACCGACACTTACCTCATAGCTTTTATCTGAGGACTGATAAGTAAAATCTTCATCAACAAGAATATTGATTTCCCCCATAAGATCAGTGATACCGCTCAAACCATCTCTGTCAAGAACCGCATATCTGTCGATGTAAACATTTCTGACTGACTCGACACCGCTTCTTAACATATTGATTCCGCCGTAAGAATAAATGTCATCATATGTTCGTCCGTCAGAAACAACAGTTTCAGGTGACAGAGGGGTAATTAAAAGTGATGAAGAGTATATACGGAAATCTGCAATAAACATAAATAATATATCGTCGGAATCATCATCAGTACAAACAACAAGAAAACTGCTGTCCCCCGACAACTCACCGTCCGATCCGCTGTGCATTGCAAGACTCTGTGATACAGGTTCTGTGGTAACTTCATCATCGGTATCTGCACCCGAATAAAGATTGACAATTACAAGTATAAGACAAACAACAAGCAAAGCCAAAATTACCGTCATGGTAACAAATTTGTATTTGCCGAATAATTTATTAAAAAACATTATATGTTCACTCCGAAATATTTGTAAATATTATAACTTAATCATCTGTAAATTACAAGAGAAAATTATTATACTAAAAATACAAATAATACTTGATAAAATTACAAAAATAATATACAATTTATTCATATCATTTTCGGAGGTAACATCTATGTCCAAAAAAACTGAAAAGAAAAAAGGCGGTATACTCGGTTATCTGGGATACGGCGTTGGTGCAGTCGGACTTGATCTGAGTTACGGTATGTTCTATTCGTATCTTAACAAGTATCTGACAGACGTATTGAAGCTCAGCTCAAATTTTCTTCTTATACTGACTCCGCTTGCACGAATCTGGGACGGTATTAATGACCCGATGATGGGTACGATCGTAGACAGCAGCAAGTTTAAAATGGGAAAATACAAACCTTGGATCCTCATCGGTTCTCTTTCAAACTCTGTAATACTTGCTTTACTGTTCAATAATATATTCGGTCTTTCGGGTGTTTCACTTTATGTATACATAGCATTTATGTATGTTTTCTGGGGAATGACAAATACTCTCGCCGATATTCCGTATTGGTCGATGGTTCCGTCATTTACAAACGATGCTAAAAAACGCAGTCTTATTGCTACTATAGCAAGAACATTTTCAGGTCTCGGTCAGGGTATCGTTTCAATAGGCGGACCGCTTCTTATGGGACTTGTAAGTATTACAAAAGACCCAAACACAGGTGAATCTGTTTACGATAAAAGAACCTTTACAATCATGTCAATTATATGTGCTGTCGGATTAGTTGTTTTCTCAACGATCAGCATGTCAAGCGTAAAAGAAAAACACAGAACTCCCTCTTCAGAGAAATTCACTTTCAAAAAGATCTTTACTGTTGTAAAGAACAACGATCAGCTTGTTATTTTCATGCTGTTTGCAATGCTTTCAAATGCAGGATTCTACATGATATCAGGTGTCGGCACATATTATTTCGACGTTGTTGTCGGTGACAGCAGCAGTCAGAGCAGTTTCAATACTCTCGGTGCGGTCGGCTCCATTCTCGGTCTTGCAGTTATACCCATAATGATGAAATTTACTTCAAGACGAAGAACTTATCAGTTCTCACTTAGTCTTGCAATTGCAGGTTACATCGGAATGCTTATTTCAGCACAGTCATTTTCAAGCATTACAGCCATGAGCATCTTTTACCTGCTCGCTCAGATAGGAACAGCCTCCATGTTTGTTTCTCAGACAGTTTTCCTTGCCGATATCGTTGACTACGGTGAATACAAAATGGGATTCAGAGCCGAATCAATAACATTCTCCATGAAGGGATTCCTCCAGAAAATGGCATACACGATTCAGACAGTAATCCTTTATGCAGGACTTTCAATCTCCCATTATGACGGTGATCTTCACTCTGCAAATCCCGCCGCGGCTCACAGTGCAATAACAGTTATGATGCTCGTACTTCCGATGATCCTTATGGCTTTGTCTTTAATCATTTTCTCAACAAAGTTCAAGCTTACAGACAAGAGAATGGAAGAGATAACAGCAAAACTGGACGAATCAAAATAATATTTTCAATTTGCACACTTTTTTTCGGTGTGCAAATTTTTATTTTAAAATTTTGAAAAAACATGTTGAATTATATTATTATTTGTGCTAATATTCATGTTGCAAATTCATATTTGCAGGTGAGTAAATATGTTTACCATACACAAAGGACGTCCGTCGGAAAACAGATCTGATATTGAGAATAAGACCTACGATCTGCTCGATATGCTCAATATTCAATATGAACGCATAGATCACTTACCGGCGGATACTATTGAGATATGTCACGGATTAGAGCAGTATATAAAAGCTCCTATTTGCAAAAATCTGTTCCTGACAAACAATAAAAAAGATATATATTGTCTGCTTCTTCTTGACAGTAATAAAAAATACGAAGCAGGTAAAATTTCAAAACAGGTCGGTTCAAGCAGAATGTCGTTCGCCTCCGATGACGAACTGAAAAGATATCTGAATTTAACTCCCGGCTCAGTCAGTATCATGGGACTGATGAATGATGTTAATCATGCAATAACTCTCGCTATTGATTCTGATCTTATCAAAAACGAATTTCTGTGCTGTCACCCGTGCATCAACACATCAACCATCAAGCTGAGAACATCTGATATTATTAATAAGTTTGTTCCGCACACTGAGCATGAAATAAAAATTATTATTGTGTAATCCGAAAGGAACATTATCATGACAAAACAACCCATCACAGCCATTATTGTCGGCGGTGGACACAGATCATTTATATATGCAGACTATGCATTACAGCATCCGGATGAGTTTAAGATCGTCGGGATAGCCGAGCCCGATAAAAACAGAGTTAATGAAGCTGTTGAAAAATACGGCATTCCTGCAGAGAACTGTTTCAAGGATTCATATGAATTAGCTCAGCATGATAAGCTTGCTGATGTAATAATAAACGGAACAATGGATCAGGATCATGTAAAGACCTCAATCCCGCTTCTCAAAAAAGGCTATGATATGCTTCTTGAAAAGCCCTTTGCGGTTAACAAAGAAGAAATGACAGAGCTTGTTAAAGTCGCAAAAGAATATAAAAACAAGGTCATGGTTTGTCATGTTCTCAGATATTCCGAATTTTACAGAGCTGTAAAGAAAACCATTGCTGACGGCGAAATTGGCGAGATAATAAGCATTCAGCTTTGTGAAGATGTCAGCTATCACCATTATGCAACATCCTATGTGCGTGGCAAATGGTCAAACAGTGACCGTTGCGGGACATCAATGCTGCTGGCAAAGTGTTGTCATGACATAGATCTTATGATGTGGTTGATGGGTGATGTAAAACCCGAATTTGTTACCAGTACAGGTTCTCTTCAGTATTTCAGGAGTGAGAATGCCCCTGCTGACGCAGGAACAAGATGTATGGTCGATTGTAAGCATATGAACACCTGTAATCTTTCCGCAAAACGCATTTATCTCGACCTTCCCGGTCGTTGGGATTTCTATGTATGGCCGGAGCTTCATCATGCATCTTATGAAGAAAAATATGAATATCTGAAAAATATCAGCCCATTCGGAAAATGTGCATATAAATGCGACAATAACGTTGTCGATCATCAGACTGTAATGGTAAAATTCAATAACGGTGCAACGGGAAGTCACAATCTGACAGGCGGTTGTGCTTATTCTCAAAGAATAATAAGAGTTATCGGTACTAAAGGTGAGATAAACGGAGTTTTTGAAAAACAGAAATTTGTTGTTTCATATATAGATCCTCATCAGGATAATGACCATACTGACAGGATCGTTGATCTTTCTGCTGACTGTTCAGCATTTGTCGGTCACGGCGGCGGCGATCATGCACTTGTTTCGGATTTTATAAAATATGTCAACAACGATGATACATCTTTCAGTTGTACTTCGCTGACGGATTCCATACCCGGACACCTTGCAATATTCTGTGCAGATGAATCAATGAACAACGGCGGTATTCCCGTAAAAACTCAGCTTTAAATTTGTAACATAATTAATGCTCTCCCATAGAATGATATTGAAGTTTAACGATTTCAAAATTCTATGGGAGGATTTTTTATGAACGACAATCACGACGTATCATGCAAAAAAATTAAAGAGGCAATCTGCATTGATGCACCAAGGATCTACGATTCATGTGCAGATAAAGACTGTCTTGCAGACATGAGAGTATATTTTACCGATTATGCACAATCTGTAATTGACAATGCAACAGCTGTCAGATGCAGAGGCTGTGAAGTCATCAATGTTTATTCCGAAGTTGAGCGTGTTCCGTTCAACAGAGGTTTTTACTCGGTTGATCTCACATTCTTCTTCTGCGTCACACTTGATGCGATCTCATCACCAAACTGTGCCGGTGAAACCGTCAGCGGTCTTACTGTATTTTCAAAAAAATGTATTCTTTACGGCAGCGACGGCAATGTAAAAATATTTACATCAGAATTCTCGGATAAAGATTGCGATGAACAGTTGCCTATGGTATCAAGCAATCCGAGAGCCAAAATACAAGTTGCTGAACCTATCTGTCTTGATGCAAAACTCTGCCGTCCCTGTGACTGTTGTAACAATGTTACGGATATCTGCTGTTCAGTTCCCACATGTGTACGCAGACGCTTTAACGGTCAGTTCGGATCATGCAACAACGAAAAGGCAGTAAGAGTTACTATCGGGCTGTTTACAATTATTCAGCTTGAAAGAGATGTACAGATGTTCATTCCTGCATATGATTTCTGCATGCCGTCTAAAGAATGCAGTTGTGAAACTGAAGACCCCTGCGATTCATTCAGAAAAATAAAGTTCCCTGTCGGTGAATTTTTCCCGCCCAGCGAAAGAGACATCGAAAGAGATAATTCAGGATTTGAAATCATGTCCAAAAGCGGCTGCGGTTGCAGCAAATAAGGAATTTTAACCGTTTCTTCGGAAACGGTTAAGTTTTTTTTGTAAACCCTATTGACAAATGAAAAATTTACCATTATAATAAGAATGATTCCTGTTATTGAATTTTTATAAATAACAAGGTTATTATAGTTTTAGGAGTGATATAATGGATAATAATGCAATGTTTAACATAAGCTACGGTTTGTTTGTTATTACGACTGAATTTAACGGAAAGAAGAACGGATGTATAATAAATACTGCAATGCAGGTCACAACAACACCCAACAGAATTTCGGTTACTGTCAACAAGAGCAATTTCACACATGATCTTATCGAAAAATCAGGATGTTTTAACATTTCTGTTCTTGATGTGACAACTGATTTTGAAGTATTTAAGCATTACGGTTTTCAAAGCGGTAAAGACACAGAAAAAATTGACGGATATTCAGACATTTCATACAGCAAAAACGGTCTTGCATACCTCAATAAAAACACAAACGCATATATTTCCGGAAAGGTAATCGAAAAAATCGATCTGATCACTCATACAATGTTTATTGCTGATGTAACAGATGCAGAAGTTCTGTCAAAGAACCCGTCTATGACTTATTCATACTATCATTCAAATGTCAAGCCTAAGCCTCAGCCCAAAGATGAGGAATCAGGTTTCAGATGTAAGATATGCGGATACGTTTATAAAGGTGAGGAGCTTCCCGAGGATTTTGTTTGCCCCATATGCAAACACGGTGCTTCTGACTTTGAACCAATAGAAAACAAATCTACTTTAAAGGAGAAAAATACTATGGAATTAAAAGGCTCAAAAACTGAAAAAAACCTTATGGCTGCTTTTGCAGGTGAATCACAGGCACACACAAAGTATCTTTACTATGCTTCAAAAGCAAAGAAAGACGGCTATGTCCAGATAGGTAATCTTTTTGAAGAAACAGCTAAAAACGAAAAAGAGCATGCTAAGATATGGTTCAAGCTTCTTCATGACGGCATGCCCTCTACTCTTGCAAATCTTGCTGATGCCGCAAACGGCGAAAATTATGAGTGGACAGACATGTATGCAGGCTTTGCGGAAGATGCCAGAGCTGAAGGCTTTGACCGGATAGCTTATCTTTTTGAAGAAGTCGGAAAGATCGAAAAAGAACACGAAGAGAGATACAGAAAGCTCATTGCTAATATTGAAGGCGGTCTTGTATTCTCAAGAGACGGCGAAAAGATCTGGCAGTGCTCAAACTGCGGTCACATTGTTATTGGCAAGGATGCTCCCGAAGTTTGTCCCGTATGTGCTCATCCTCAGGCATATTTTGAAATCAAGGCAGAAAACTATTAATGAAAGTATCATTAAATCCTGATAAAGAAATTGTTAAAACAGTTAAAGAGGGACTGAAAAGAACAGGCGGCTACTGCCCTTGCAGGCTTGAACGCACAGATGCAACAAAGTGTATGTGTGAAGAGTTCAAAGCTCAGATAGCTGATCCGGACTATGAAGGATTCTGCCACTGTCTTCTTTATTATAAAAGTTTAGACGAATGAGTCAAAGATTCTGTGTTTTTGCCGACTACCCGCAAGGAATTATTTCTTTAAAATATGAACTTTTAGCACAATAGTGAGTTAAAAATTCCCGATATGCGTCAGCATTATCGGGAATTTTTGCCTTTTCTTGCATCCGAAATTTATATTTTTATGTGCTTCGCAATTTCGTAAGAACAGAAACTTTCCTGTATTGAAGCCAGAAATGCAACAAGGTTGTCAGCGTTACAGATCATTCATTTTTTATCAAAATAATTTTTACGTCAGCTTATTTATATATTCACAATATACATAAACATTCTGGATTTTCTTAGCCTCAACACCGGCGTCGGTTTTGGTTACGGGCTGCGTTTCTGAAGGAGTTACATAGCGTTTAAAAACTATTGCACTCTGTCCGGGTTCCATGTGGAAAATATCCTCATATTCAAACTTATTAATATCAATATGAAGATAATCTGTAAGAACACGGTCAATCATTCTGTCTGTGTAACAACCGCACACGCCTACATCAGCAAAGACTTCAATTATTGCTTTTGCTTCTTCAATACTGATCGTGTCGATTTTATAAGTTCCGTTGCCAACTGCACACATTGCATCATTATCGAATATAAGCAATGAATTCTTGTTCTTTTCCATGAAAATACCTCCGTTTAACTTACTTCTTATTGAAGTGTTTTTTTTCTTTATTATAGTTGACATATGTTATTTATTTAGTTAAAATATTAGTGTAATATTATTTTGAGAGGTGATATTAGTGTCAGATGATATAAAAAAAGTATATGTAAATTTTTTCGGTCAGCTTCGAATCAAAACCGCTTACGGAACAGTTAATGAAAAAGATATTAATTCACCTCAGATGTGCAAACTGATCGCATACCTTGTACTAAACAGAAAAACAGTAATTTCAACTGACATTCTGACAGCAATACTTTGGCCACAAGGGACTGAAGACCCGTATATGAGTCTCAGAGGACTTGTATTCAGACTCAGAAAAGTTTTAAAACCTGCATTTCCGCAGGAAAGCTTTATTATAGCTAAAAACGGCTCTTATGTAGTCAATAACCAATACGATCTGTCAGTCGATGCCGAACAGCTCAATGTTATCTCAAAATATAATATCAATTCAGCCGCAGCAAAAGCTTTTCTTGATAACAACTGCTACCCTTTCATGGAGATATTATCTTCTGACATATGGGGACTGCCCGTCTGTACATTCTATAATGCAAGAATGATAACATACACTGTAACGGCAGTTGAAAAATTGCTTGATGAAAATGACATAGATAATGCCATACTTTACGCAACAAAAGGACTTATCATAGACCCGATATCTGAAGAATTACACTGTCTGATAATCACGGCACTGATCCGAAAAGGCTGTCGGAAACTTGCAATCGGTCATTACAACAATACAATTAAAATGTTTGAAAGAGAATACGGAATCAAGCCTACAATAAAACTGAGAAACAATCTGAATAAAATACTTATGCCGGATTAATCTTGAATATATGAAAAAAATATGATACTATTATCCCGGAGCTGATGATATGATAAAATTCGACAATGAATGGGACAATATTCTTAAAGGTGAATTTGAAAAAGAATATTACAGAAAAATACACAATTTTCTCGTTGATGAATATAAAAATCCCGCTTATCCCATATATCCCAACATGTATAACATTTTTAATGCACTGAAAATAACAGATTACAACAGCGTTAAAGCTGTTATTCTCGGTCAGGATCCGTATCACGGACCTAATCAGGCTCACGGGCTTTCATTTTCAGTACAAAACGGGGTTGAACCTCCCCCGTCACTTGTTAACATATATAAAGAATACCACGCCGACCTCGGCTACCCTATTCCGAAAAGCGGAGATCTGACAAAATGGGCAGAAAACGGAGTTTTACTCCTCAATTCGGTTCTGACTGTCAGAGGCGGACAGGCTGCGAGTCACAGAGGAATCGGTTGGGAGATATTCACCGACAGAGTCATATCTCTTCTCAACGAGCGTGAAAAACCGATAGTATTTATTCTTTGGGGTCGTTTTGCCAGAGATAAAAAGAAGCTTATTACTAATCCGAATCATCATGTGCTTGAGGCTGCTCATCCGAGTCCGCTTTCTGCTTACAACGGATTTTTCGGTTGCAGACATTTTTCTAAAGCAAATGAATTGCTCAAAGATGATCCGATTGACTGGCGATTAGAGTAAAATATAAAGGTTGTGACTTGCTGTCATAACCTTTTTTCTTTGTACAACACAATGTGCCGTCAAATATTTTATATTAATTAAGTATTGACGGTATACGCAAAACAGGTATATAATGAATAAAAAAAACACAGGTAGGTTTATTATGGAAAAATATGCAAGATTTAAATATCAGCCCTGTATTCCTCTCGGAGAAGACGGAAGATGTGTTACAGCATCAAAAAAGCACGCTGAACTTTCGAGAAAAGCCGCAACTGAAGGAATGGTACTCCTTAAAAACGAAAATAACGCACTTCCCCTGAAAAAAGGTGAATCTGTAGCTCTTTTCGGAAAAGCAACAATCGAATATATTAAAGGCGGCGGCGGAAGCGGAGATGTACATACACTCTACATTCGCAATATATATGAAGGCTTTAAGATGAAGGACGTCAATATTTACATGCCTCTTATTGACTTTTACAAAGATTATGTTGAAAAAGAAAGCGTTCATATCCCCACTCAGGCTCAGATAAATGCCACTTGGGACATCGTTAATGCAATGGAATTTTGCACAAAGCGTGACGATATGACTTATGATACATTTGCAAGCATGCATGTTAAAGAGCCGGCAGTCCCCTGTGAACTGATGAGATCAGCATCTGAAAACGCAGAAACAGCAATTATCACGCTCAGCCGTTTTTCTGCTGAAGGCGTTGACAGAAGACCTCAGGGCGGAGACTATTATTTATCGGATACAGAAAAAGATATCATTGACAAGGCATGCGAATTATTCAAAAAAGTCATAATTGTCATAAACTCGGGTGCTACCATAGATTGTGAACATTTTGCCGAAAATGAAGATGTATCGGCAGTTCTTTTCGGTTGGCAAGGCGGTATGGAGGGCGGTGCCGCAATTGCTGATGTTATCTGCGGTGATGTTAATCCTTCGGGCAAAATGGCTGACACAATAGCTAAGTCATACGATTGTTATCCCTGTAAAGACGAATTTTGGGAGAGCTTTGAATACATTGACTATTCGGATGATATTTACGTCGGTTACCGCTATTTTGAAACCATTCCGGGTAAAAAAGATTGTGTACGTTATCCTTTCGGATTCGGACTCTCCTATACAACTTTTGAATTAAGCAGTAAAATTGCCTGTGAAAGCGACGGAAAGATCATTGCTGTCGCAAATGTAAAAAATACAGGTAACGTTGCAGGTAAAGAAGTTATTCAGCTTTATTATTCCGCACCTCAGGGCAAGCTCGGCAAGCCTGCTAAAGAGCTTGCAGCATACAAAAAGACAAAGCTTCTTGCTCCCGGCGAACATGAAACAGTCGTTATCAGCTTTGATATTGCAGACATGGCAAGCTTTGATGATCTTGGCAAGATAAAAAAATCTGCCCGTGTTCTTGAAAAAGGTAATTATATTTTCCATATCGGCACGTCACTCAGAGATACAACAAAACTTGATTTTGAATATACAGTTAATGAAGACACTGTTGTTGAGCAGCTATCAGATTGGTGCAAACCGTTCAGATTAGAGAAAAGAATGCTCGCAGACGGTAGCTTTGAGAAGCTTCCGGTCGGCGAAGAAAGCTACTTATACGGAATCAATAATCCGTCAGGTGCAAAAGCACCAACAGAAACTGTTATGTTTGATAAAATAGGAATTGACATAACAATTGATGAATTTGTTGCTCAGTTTACAGATGATGAGCTTATGGATTTCGTCGGCGGTCAGCCAAAAACAGGTGTAGCAAACACAGGATGCTTCGGCAATCTCCCCCGCCTCGGTGTTCCGTCAGCTCCCACAGCAGACGGTCCTGCAGGTCTCAGACTTGAACCCGAAACAGGAATAGCAACAACTGCATGGCCTTGTGCAACGCTTCTTGCCTGTACATTTGACCCTGAACTCATTTATGAAGTCGGTGCTGCAGGCGGTGCAGAAATCAGAGAAAACAACATAGGTATCTGGCTCTCTCCTGCCCTGAATATTCACCGTGATCCTCTCTGCGGAAGAAACTTTGAATACTATTCAGAAGACCCCGTAGTAGCAGGAAAATCAGCAGCAGCAATTACAAGGGGTGTTCAGTCAAATAAAGTTGCAGTTTCAATAAAGCATTTTGCATGCAACAATAAAGAAGCCAATCGCTATGACATAGATGCAAGAATATCGGAAAGAGCACTCAGAGAAATATACCTCAGAGGCTTTGAGATCTGTGTAAAAGAAGGAAAACCGTGGACTGTCATGTCTTCTTACAACCGAATAAACGGTCAGCACACTTCAGAAAGCTATGAATTGCTGACAGGAATTCTCAGAGATGAATGGGGCTATGACGGTATGGTTGAGACTGACTGGGGTGTAAAAAACGACCCTGCAAAGGAAGTCAAAGCAGGTAACGACATGAAGATGCCTGTTGGCTATCCCGAAGATCTGAAAATTGCACTTGATAACGGTGAAATAACAAGAGCTGATCTTGAACTTTGTGCAAAACACATTCTTGAAATGATAATGAAGTTAGATTAAAACAAAAAAAACGGCTTTCGCCGTACCCGCAGGGCAAATCGGTGAGACATACAATTTTATTGCTTTATGAAAACGCAGTTTCCTTTAAAGCAATAAAGATCCCGATCATGAAGGTCATTCTTCCATGTTCGGGATCTTTTTCTGTTATAAGCCTTTGGATTCTGAGTTTTTCTCGTAACAGGATCAAACTGCCAGGTTTTTCTGAATTGCTTATGATATGCTTTCTTTTCTTTCTTTGTCATAGCCGACAGAGATTTTTCAATCATTATTATCACCCCGATAAAATAATATCATAAACATAGAAAAAAATCAATAAAAAGTCTTGACAATTAAACTTTTTGTGATATAATAATCAAGCAATCAATCGTATGGACCATTAGCTCAGTTGGTTAGAGCAACCGGCTCATAACCGGTCGGTCCGGGGTTCG
>CAZTFS010000057.1:0-14966 GCA_964613045.1 uncultured Eubacteriales bacterium | reverse complement strand
GTTAGCCACTGCCTTTGCATGAGGCATCCAGATATCAAAAACAAAATCCTCAAAAGTTATCTCTTTATCATCATGACCGTATTTATAATATATTGCAAATGCTTTTTTACCTTCCTTTTCTGCTTCAGCTGCACTTTTAAATCCGCTTTTTGATATCTGATTCCGTGGCTTTGCATCTGTAGTAATTCCCTCAAAACGATACTCCCAAACAGAATTACCGCTTTTATAGGTCCGCTTCCTGACCTGAACCTTATCGCCGATATTCTTCATTCACTTACCTCAGCTTGCAAGCATATGCTTCTGAGCTTTCCTTTCTTCAATTATTTTATCAACATCTTTACCTTTGAATTTTTTCTGAAATTCAACAACATCCTCATAGGCAATTCGCAATGAACCTATTTTTGTAGCCACAATCAAATCGGCATCAATCAGTTCATATACCTTTTTCTTTGTAACGCTCATACACTCGGCAACTCCCCTGACCTTCAGAAGTCTGATTTCATTAAAATCACAACTTACAGGTGTATTTGCGGTATTTTCTACGCAGGGAGTTTTTATTTCTTCGTCTACGGAAAAATTAAATCTTGATTTCGGCGGGTTACTCATATACGATATGTTACTTCTGATTGCCATTCAAAACACTCCTTTTATCAATTGGTTTAAAATAATTATGGTTTTTTTTCATAAGTACAAAATTAGAAATATAAATGAATCTGCAGATTCTTCTCACCAAGTTTTCTCATTGGCAAAGTAATTATGAAAGATTTAAACCCGATAAACGGTTTTTTTGAAAAATTTTTTTGATCTTTTTGTACTTTTGGATAAATGCACAAAAAGATATTATCCGTTTGTGGCACTCTAAACAAAAAAAATTACCACCTCGAATTGAGGTGGCATTTCTGCAGTTTATTCTGTTTTGCTTAAATATTTTTGTCCTTGATTAATCCAAAAGGCATGCTCCTCTTTTTGCAAGTGCCTGCAGTTTTTGTTAAGGCATTTCCTTTGCTTCATTTGCTTAACAGATAAGTAACAATTGTGTAAGGTACATAATGCACAGGCATTGTCTTTTCGCATTTTACAATTGTCCACCCCTGTTACATATTCTGACTTTTCTTTATCTTCTTGCTTATCTAAGATAGCCCTTTCATCAAGATAATACTCAATCTTCACCTCATAAGTGTTAAAATCCTCAAGACTTAACTCCATTATTTCACTGTAGATAATGTTATACAGTAAAGCAACATTCATATTCTGTGGAAGTATTTCATTTCCGTTTGCATCCCTAAATTCAAACAGTATATCAAATGCCATTTCTTTACCATCAATAATTATCTCGCCAAAGGTCTGCCCTTGAATATACAATGCAAAAAGTTCTTCAATTACCAATGAGTCTTTTGCTGTTTCCCTATCGGAAAGATAAATACCACCGCTTACTTGAATCGGTGTCGGTGTGTATGTACTTTTTTGCCTCAGCACACCAAATGGTGTTTCAATTTTTGTTTCGATTACTTTAGTTTTGTTCATTTTTACAGGAGAATTAATATGAAAAATATTAAATCAGAAGAAGCAAGTATTTTAAAGCAATCAAAATTCAATGCAAAATCAGCTGCTGATTTTGACGATGAAGAACCTGAATTCATATGGAATCCATACATACCTCGTGGTGAATATACAGTATTGATGGCAGACGGCGGTACAGGTAAAACTACATTCTGTTGCGGTATAGCTGCCGCAATCAGCAACGGGACTGTATTGCCGAGCAGCTATATTGAAGAGAAGTCTGCACAAGGAAATGTTCTGATTATAACAGGTGAAGAGCGAGGCGGTATGCTGAAGAAACAGTTAAGCCTGTAATGCTGATTTAAACAAAATTAACATACTTGACTGTATGGCATCTGAAGGTCTTACATTTACAGAAGAAAACGAATTTCAGTCGGTTGTTGAAAAATATTCCCCCGAGCTTGTCATCATTGACCCGTGGCACTGTTTTTTAGGAGCAAGTGTTGATATCAATCGTGTCAATGCGGTAAGACCTGTTTTTCAGAAGATTGCAAACATCGCAAAGAATTGTTATTGCGGTATAATTTTAGTGTCGCATGTGAACAAAAGAGCACAATCTGAAAATGCTAACAACTCTGCTACAGGCTCAACAGACTTTATCAATGCAGCCAGGTCTGCCATAAAAATCATATTCAGTGAAGAACCGGGTGAAGAAAACATCCGTATTGCAGTACATACCAAAAGCAATCATGCTTCTGCTGGCCAATCGCTTAAATATAGAATCACACATCAAAAAGGTCTGGAGTGGATTGGTTTTTCTGATATAACTCGCCGAACACTTGAAGAGGCTGCTCGTTGCAGAAAGACTCCGGGGGAAATAATTCAAAAGAATGTTGATATCAACAGTGCATTATTTGAGGCTATACAAGAAAAAGCTGTTTTGAATAAGCACATCAATATAAGCTATGACCAGTTCAAAGATGAGTTTGGCACATATATTTTTGAATCGAACCAACCAAAACGGGAAATTGACAAACTATCTGAGAAGTTGAATGCTGTCGGCATAAAAGTAACCACCGGCAAAACTGTAAATTACAATAAAAAAACTCGTAACGGCTTTGAAATCTATAAATATCTATAATTTATGTAAGGATATATTTTTATAGATTTTATTGATAAATTATAAAAATCTATAATATCAATAAACTTTACAGCAAACAAAAATCATAGATTCCTTTGTATAGCAAAAAAAGTCGCCGTTTCTCGGCGACATATATAAACAACAGCAAAAGCTGTTGCTGATTGCTGTACAATGAAATGTATGGATGTTGGGTGCTACGCTTTTATTGATTTTAATAATCTATAATATCTATGCATTTTACGGTTAGCGAAATCATAGATTACTTTCTAAGGCAAAAGGACGACAGATTTTCTGCCGTCCTTTAACTTTAGTCATAGTGACACATTGATGCATTGATTTGAGCATCAAATAAAAATGAAAGTTCTTTGACCTCATCACCTAAAATTTTAAATTTTTCCGAGCCGATATCAGCTTCAAGCTCATTGATGGTTTCATATTCCTTGCCATTAAGAAATTTTCGATGCTTTATCGCACCGCAGCCATTTTTCAGAAACATATGCGACTCACGATGATATACACCTACTGATGTTACATAATCGACTGTATTGACAAGTACTTCTTTCATGTTAAACCTCCTCAATCAAAGTTTCCATCAGCAAAATATGCATCACGCTTTTCAAAATCACTGATTTCATCAAAAAGCATTGCCAGGTCTTCAGGTCCTGCAGGATAAGACTGATGAATATACCTTACCTGCCCAATTCTTCCATCGTGGAATCTGATGTAGGCGATGTTGTTCTCGAAAATGATTGAATAGAACGAGCCATTTTCGTCCTTTTCCGTTGAAAGTTTGATTCGTCTGATTGTTTTGTCCATTTTTGTTTAGCTCCTTTTATAATTTTATATATGAAAAAGCGAAGCTGGATTTTACTCCAAAACTTCGCTTTGTTAATTTAATTATGATTTTTTGTTGACAAAACAATAAAAAACTATATACAAAAAATTATAGATTTCAAATCTTTCATAGTTAATCTGCAATTCAAAAGAATTGACATTTTAACTGAAAGGTTTGAACCTGATGAAAAAAACTATTTGTGAGTTATTTGCAGGCGTGGGAGGATTTCGTCTCGGATTTGAAAGATTAAACAACGATTGGGAAACAGTATGGTTTAATCAATGGGAACCGGGTGCTAAAAAACAATGGGCACATGAATGTTATGTACAGCACTTCGGCGATTGCAAAGACATTAATGGCGAATATCATACAAACGAGGACATCGCCATTGTTGATAAATCGACCATACCCGACCACACATTGCTTGTTGCAGGTTTTCCGTGTCAGGACTACAGCGTTGCAACTTCTTCAGCAAAAGGCATTGTAGGTAAAAAAGGTGTTCTTTGGTGGCAGATTTATGAAACTATTCTTCAAAAGCAACCTCCCTTTTGTATTTTTGAAAATGTGGACAGGCTCATTAAATCACCGAAAAAGCAAAGAGGCAGAGATTTCGGAATAATACTTGCTTGTTTATCAAAACTCGGATACAGCGCCGAATGGAGAGTTGTCAATGCAGCACAATATGGTGGGGCTCAGAAAAGAAAAAGAACCTTTATTTTTGCCTACAAAAATAACACAAAAAATGCACTAAAAATGCACACTGTTTCTGCAGAAGCAATCATAAAAAGTCAAGGATTTATGGCAAAAGCATTTCCTGTTCAAGCATCATCAGACATTTCGACAGCAATTATTGACGATGATATAATAAAAATCAGCAACGACTTTTCTTTTGATTTTCAGAATGCAGGATATATGAATAATAACATTATCTATACATCAAAAATTATTGAAAACAAAGAAATGCCAAAAACACTTGGTGAAATTCTGCAAAATGATGTGGATATAAAATATTATATTCCCGTGGACAAGCTTACGAGATGGGAGTATCTTAAAGGTGCAAAAAAGATTCCACGCAAGTCAAAAACAGGCTTTGAATACATATATTCTGAAGGTGCTGTTGCATATCCTGATAAACTTAACCAACCCGCAAGAACAATGCTTACGAGCGAAGCTACAATCAATCGCTCAAGCCATGCTGTTATGGACCCACATACAGGAATGTTCAGAACAATTACCCCTATTGAAGCGGAAAAACTTCAGGGATTCGACGATAATTGGACAAATACAGGCATGTCTGACAGAATGCGATATTTCTGTATGGGTAATTCTTTAGTCGTCCCTATGGTCACCCGCATGGCAAAGGTACTTGATGTTATTATTAATAATGAATAGCAAAAAAAGAATGTGAGCACTTCTGAACTCGGTTCGTTTCTTAATTTAATGATATCACAACGAAGGGGATATTGTTTTTCTTTGCATATTTTTCGGCTAAACTGCCTGCAGGGGCGTGGATTGTTAATTCTTTACACCAGTTAAAAGCACAACTTCCAATTGAAGTCACACTGTTAGGCAGTGTGATGCTTGTGAGATTTTTACAATCACTGAAAGCAGATGTTCCGATTGAAGTCACTCCGTTAGGTATGTTTATCTTTGTGAGATTTTCACAGTCATAGAAAGCCTGGTCGCCGATTGATTTTACACCATCGGGGATAACAACATCCCCACCTTTGCCTTCATATTTTTTAGCACACCGCGTGTAATTATAAAATCATTTACACTGCTCATATGTAGCATCCTTTCATTTACATTGACTAATAATATGAATTTGATGATTAATATTTATTTATATTTGATTTCTTGAGTCAATTTTGTTCAGAAAGAACTTCAGATTATTAAATATCTTTGAATTCAGGATAATTTTTAAGTTCGAGCAGAATCTCTTCGAGTCTATTTTTAGCTTCTTTTCTGTTCTTTGCTTTCTGACCAAAAATGCCCTTATTTTCTTCAATAATCTTCAGCTGTTCTTCTTTTTCAGAAACCAATTTTTCGTAGGCAGCTTTTCTTTCGGCAGCAATACGCTTTTCTTCGGCAACTCTTGCTTCTTCTTCAAGTCTTTTGCGTTCTGCTTCAACTCTTCTACGAACTTCTTCTAATCGTCGAAGGCGTTCACGCTCTTCGGCTTCGGCCTTAAGCCTTCTTTCCCGTTCTCCTGCCTCTTGGATTGCTTTAAGTCGGTCTGCCTCTTTCTGCTCTTCTGAAAGTATTGTTTCAAAAGGAAGCTTTTCTCTTTCTAACCATTTTGCAGCATAGCTGTCACGGTATGTTTTTACTCCTTTAAGATATGTAAAACTTTTCAGAAGACCCGGACTGATTGAGATCTCTTTCACACTTGTAGGAATAGTTACTTCAAGTTTTTCACATCTGGAAAAAGCTCCGGTCTTGATTGTTTTTACGGTATCCGGAATATTGACAGATTGCAACTCGGAACAATTATTAAAACACCAAGAACCTATTTCCTGCAATCCATCAGGAAGTATAACTTTTACAACAACATCATTATGTGAAAAACCATAGTCAAGTTTTACGGTATCTTTCGCAACTTCAACAGTAGTAATTTTTGAATCTTTCAAACATCCAAATGTTGTTTCCGGTGATGTGTATATTATATGTTCTGCTATACCAAACGGAACATAATCATACGGAATTGATTTTATAAATGCAGGAACTATCAGTGTTTTATTGTCTCCGATATAATCAAGCATACAATCATTATAATACACGATTCCATCTTCAGTTGTACTGTATAAAACAGGTTCATCCTCAGTCAAATCCTCACACTGAGCAAGAGAATATGAATCTATACCTTTTACGACTTCAAACTGTGAATCTGTGGCAAGAGCATAAGTGCACCAAGCTGATAATATTTTTGCTAAAGTACTCTTCAGATGCACACTTCTATCCCTGTTTTCAGAAAGATGATCATAAATTCTTCTCATTAATGGCATCATTTCATAAAGATCATTAATAATTCCTAAAAGTGTAAAATCTTTTTTTATGTAATCCTTTTTGAAATGTTCATCACTGTCAAAACAACGATAATCATACTTGACTTCTGCCACATCACGGATGTACTGCAACCAATGTTCACCCCTTGCAGCCTGTGATTTGAAATTTGAACCGCCGCAATCCTCAATCATATATACCATATTGTAAATTTCTTCAATAGTTATATTACTGTATTCTTTATTCACTTTCTTTGCATAGGGATATACCATCGTTGCTAAAGATTTAAGTGCGTGTATTGCAGATATATGTTTTATGTACCCTGCATAAATCTCAGCTTCTGTATCATATTCCGGATTAAAGATCTCCGGATTTACTCTGAATATTTCAGCAAATTCTTTTGCAGCAGCTGTGATTTCATTATAAAACTTTGCATCATCAAATTTGTTATACTGTATATATGCCTTTTCCAGGAGTGTGCTTTCCTCAGGACGGATGAATTTTTTAATCATAAGATCACAACCGGGAGGATTATCAAGTTGTTCTCGGTATCGGAGTTGATTCAGAAGTTTTGTTCTTGAATCAGGAACATTATACCTCTCAAGCATGTTATAAATATCCGCATTATAAAAACTACGGTCGTTCTCATCCTTTTTTACTTCAGGAATTGGCTTAACTTCCTTCTTATTATTTTTCGGAATTTGAGGTTTAGCTGTTCCCAACCATGAATACCCACACATCACAGGTCCATCTTCTGTATAGAACGGAGTTTTTGCAGCAACTGCCAACGTGCACCATGCATAAAGAACATCTGCAAGCGTACCTTCAAGCGGTTCAGCATGATTTTTTGTTTTTTCTAACATCTGATACAGTCTGTTCATTATCGGCAACAAAACTTTCAAGTCTTTTCGTAAGCCGGTAAGTGATGCAACAGTACTTAATATCTCATTATAATTTGGGAACATTTCTTTTGTTTCTTTATATTCTTTAATTCTCTCTTCAGAGGGTAAAAAGATTTTCTTATCATCATCAGATATATTATCAGGTAAAAATGCAACATGAAGATCTGGTGTGCCGCACAATACATTTAGGTACGAACCTGATTCATAATTCAGATTATCATTATTTTTCACATGATTGCCGACTAAGACCAAGATTGCATCGTCAATATTTTCTATGTTTATTGAATTATTTTCACAATAGGAAATAAGACTCCATGCAAAAGAACGCAAGATGTGCAGAACTTCTATATTCTTCAGATTTGCTTTTAAAATATCGTTCTCTCTGTCATTTTCAGAATCAAACACTTCTTTTGATACATTAAAGAGTCCTGCAAACTTTTCTGCTTCATCACAAAGCGTATATTCTTCTGTGTCAGCTGCAAGAATTCGTTCCTCTGCAGCTTTATCTTTAAGCAATCCTTTTACAGGTAAACACTCAAACTGGGTTCCTCTTGATGACTGTACAACAGTTATGCCAAATAAACCGGAGCCACGGGATCTCAGGTGTGAATAATGAGGATAAAGCTCCTCACTGGGAGAAACAGTGTCGGGATAATTCCATTCCAAATTATGTTTCTTGTATTCCATTCCATCAAACAAAGTTTTTACAAGTATTTCAGATGAAATATCTTTTGGTATGGGAATGTATTGGTCATTAACAATACAACAACCGGCGATTCTTAGCAACTGTTCACATGTATCTTTTTCTGTCAATCCAATTACACTTTCATGCGTATCACTGTAATGCGCTACAATCAGCAAGCCTTTATCTGCCGCATTTTCAAAAACAAAACCAATTTCCTGAGCAGAAATGTTGTTGCCAAACAAAACAAGTTCATGTTCTTTTGAATAAAATCCTGAATATGGATTTTCAGAAACATCCAAATGATGCTTAACATCGCTTGCTGTAACAACCAAATTATATATTTCACCCGCATTTAACAACTGATTTACTGAAATTTCCAATATTGAACAAACAAAATGACTATCGCTGTGACGAAGTGTCAGTGATTGCGCACCGTTGTTATTTTTATCAAGTGTGATAGTGTAATCATCAGGAATATTGATTTTTGCATTGTTATTAATTTTTTGAATAGCCATAAAATTTCTCCTATTATTTTTACAAAATTGCGATATGTTTTTGTATAAATTGCAATAAAATTATAATATTTTGTCAAATAAAAGTCAATATAATAACAGACATGCGATATTCACTCCCGTAATACATCAGTCAACCGATATATAATTCTGTTTAATTTACTGCAAATATTTCTTCTACACGTTTATTAATCCATTCAGTATACTTATGACCATATGCATCATTCATTTCCCACTCTTCATCTGCTTTTTCACCTGCAAAATCAACTTTACGGTTAATAAAATCATATTTAACCCACTTTATTGCATAATCGACCATTTCTTTGAATTCTGTGTATTCATCCTCTTCAATAGCAGAATACGGATAATTATTTGAATAAAGTCCTGTAATCAGATATTCAATTTCATCAACTTGTCGCAGTTTTGCATTCTTTGCGAACTTGTAATAAGTAACGCCACCGCCGTATTTTTTGACTCGCTGCAACACATTCTGTTTAAGCTCATCAATAAAAGAATCTGTTACAATACTGACAATTGTTTCCATTGTTGTGTCTGCATAGTTTGCAGGAACAAAAACATCATCAAATTTATATATGCTTGGTTCTTCATAATCAAACTGATGTTCAAATTTCAGTATTGTTCCATCTTTGAACTTCATTAAAACTTTTCCTGTATAAAATTGTTCTGTTGACATTACAATCTCTCCTTTATTTTATATCGGTTGGCTGATAATTAAAAACCGGAATCTGACAAATCGAATCCTGCAGCTTCAATAAATTCTTCTCTTTCGTCATCATCCATATCTGCAATAATATCATCAATAAAATCGGATTCATCACAATCATAATCATCTGAAAAACTGCCATAATTCATGTTTTCGACTTCTTTTTTCTTTTTTGAGTAATCCATAAGCATACTGAATGCCTGAAATTCAAGCACCTGCTCAAAAACATCGAGGTTTCCATCACCGTCAATATCAAACATTCTACCGAATATACCTTTACCCATAAAAACAACTCCTTTTTTCTTTCTGCCTTTGTTGTCTGTATTATATCATATAAAAGGTACAATAAAACGGACAATAAGGTTATTTGTTTTATTTTTTTACTGACGATAAAAACATTTCAATATGCTTTTATCAGAGTCATTTCTTGCCGGCATCTTTATTATACAATACTGAAAACAGTGATTGCAATAGCTGTATTGTGACGTAGAAAATGACATTTTTCAGCTAAAAAACCTCGCAGAATAGCCATTTTTCAGCACTGTCTTTAATAATTCCCGGATTCTGGAAAATTAAGATTTTTTATATTTTTTTCGGATTCGTTTCACTCTTTTTCTTTTTTTGAGTAATCCATAAGCATACTGAATGCCTGAAATTCAAGCGTCTGCTCAAAAACATCAAGTTTTCCGTCACTGTTCAGGTCAAACATTCCGCCGAATAAGCTCTTTCCCATAAAAACATCTTTTCTTTTTGTTAGTTTCTCTGTTTCAGCTTATTAGTACAAACAGTACAATAAAGCGTATATTAATGGCAAAAAAACAGCCCATTGACGAGCTGTTTCTGCAAAAATACATAAAAGAATGTATGCACAACTATTAATCTAAATAATAATCAGTTGCATTGGATAGCGACTTTACTACCGCCTGTTTTTTCTTTTGTGACAATAATCTTTTTATCTATTTTATTTTTCAGTTCTGCGACATGTGAGATAATACCAACAAGTCTGTTACCCTCCGAAAGAGATACCAATGCTTTGAAAGCTTGTTCCAATGCCTGTTCATCAAGAGACCCGAAGCCTTCATCAACAAACATTGTGTCAAGTCTGATTCCTCCTGCATTTATCTGAATTTCATCTGAAAGTCCGAGTGCGAGCGAGAGTGAAGCCATAAAAGATTCACCACCAGAAAGAGTTCTTACATTTCTTATAGTGCCGTTATAATAGTCTTTCACATCAAGTTCAAGACCATTCTGACCACGATTATCAACAGCTTCTTCACGGCGTTTGAGTTCATACTGTCCGTCGGACATAATCATAAGTCTTGTATTTGCTCTTGCAATTATCCGTTCAAATGACGCTGCCTGGATATATGCTTCAAAGGTTATCTTTTTATCTTTGATTTTTCCGTTAGCTGTATCGGAAAGTGCCTTAATCCATTTCATTTTTTCTTCAACGGCAGTCATATCTTTTTCTTTCTTGCAAATATTTTCTTTAGCTCTGCTGTTGGCATAAATACGACTTGCAACAGTTTTCTGCTTTTCAGAAAGCTGTTTTTTCTTTTTATCAAGCTCAGTTTTTTCTTCAACAAGCTCTTCAGTATCAATGTCTTCTTTTTCAGCAAGTTCCTTTTTAAGTTGTTCAATTTTACCTTTAAGCTCCGTTATTTCTTTTTCGAGGGCATGTTGCTCTTTTTCTGCTTTTTCAAGAGCTTTTTTGTGATTGTCAATTTCTTTTTTCAGCACATCAACACGATTCTGAGCCTCGGATTTATTCCTGAACAAAAGCTTATGAGAAATTGTTTCAATCTGTTCCGCAATCTCTTTCTGTTTTACTTCGTCAGCAGCAATTTTCTTCTCGAGCTCTGCAAGCTCAAGCTTAAGCTTTTCAACAGTAGCTTCTTTTTCGGGAATCAACTTGGTAAGAGATTCTTTACGTGCAAGCCTATTGTTTTCATTATCAATTTTTGAACTGATCTGCTTTATAGCGGTATTAAGTGACAACAATAATTCTTCTGTTTTTTCATCAGCATTTTCTAAGGTTGTGCCGTCCAGAAGTTCAGTAATTTTTTCTAAAACAGCTTGTTTTTTACTTTCTGCCTTACCTGCGATTTCTCCGGCCTCACGGCTTGCCTGAGATGCTGATTCCAATGCTTTATCTGTTTTTTTCTTTGAGTCTTTCAACTCTTTTTCTGTAGGAGCTTCTGTGAGCCTCTCTGCCTTCGCCGGATGATTTAATGAACCACAAACAGGACAAGGCTCACCATCGGAAAGATTTTCAGCAAGAATACCTGCCTGTGAATCAAGAAATGCCTGGTTAAGCATTGCATATGTTGTATTTGCAGCTTTTGCAGCTTCCTGCTTTTCACGATAATTATCCTGTGCATCTGAAAGTTCTTTTTTCAGTTTGGTATATTCTTTTAACTGTTTTTTCAGTTCATTGGCTTTTTTCTTTTTTTCTTCAGCCTGCTCTTTTTCTCGGATGAGTTTTTCTTTTAATTCGCCGGCAGTTGACACAGTTTCAAGCTCTGTTTTCATTGTTGTTATTTCACTTTGTAAAATCTGAATTTTCTGTTTGTTCTCCTCTAAAATCTTTTTATCTTTTTTTAATGATTCAGAAATATCTGAAGCAGAATTCTGCTTTAATGTCAACGAATCATACTCGTTGTACTGTGCTTCTGTTGCAGTTATCTCTTTCAGTTTCTTTTCCTGTTCTGAATTCTGAGCCTTCAACTCATCAACCTTTTTCTGTTTTTTATCAAGCTCAGGTTCTTTTTCCGAATACTCTTTACAGAATCCGTCAAGTTCCTTTTCAGCTTTTTCGTATCTTTCAGCTTTTGTAAGAAAGGTTGTAACGGATTCAATCTGTTGCTCAACAGTATTTATGTCTTTCTGTATTGTTTCTGAATTTCGTGTATCATTCTGAATCAGACATGAAATGAGTTCAACCACCTCAGTAATCATCATATTTCCGTCTTTTGCTTTTTCAAGTTCCAACGACAAAACATCGTCTTCATCACACAAAAGACCGTTTATATATTGCTGCATACTGATTTTTTCTTCAGCATATTTATTTAATAGAGAGTTCGATTCATTTTTTAGTGTTTCCTGAATCGTCTCGCAATTCTCTGTTTTAAATATATTACGGAAAATCAGTTGTCTTTCCTTTGAATCGGCAAGAAGCAGCTTCATAAAATCGCCCTGGGCAATCATCGCAATCTGTGAAAATTGTTTTCTGTCAACACCAATAATTTCACTGACTGCGTCATTAACCTCTTTGTTATTTGTAACATTTCTGCCGTCGGGATACGTGAGAGTGACACTTGCCTTCTGATTAACGGTTTTTGTGCCTTTTTTTGACAATCTTTCATATTCGGGATTTCTTCTGATTGTATAAATTTTTCCTTTATTGAGAAATGTCAGTTCAACTTCTGTAGGAGTTTCGATATCTGCATACTTTGAACGAAACATAGACACTTTTCTATTTTCGCCACTGGGCTCTCCGTAAAGAGCATACATTATAGCGTCAAAAATAGTTGTTTTTCCTGCTCCGGTATCTCCTGTAATAAGATAAATTCCGTTTTCTCCTAATTTTTCAAAATCAATCTCCGTACCCCCTGCATATGGTCCGAAAGCTGACATTTTAAGTTTAAGAGGTCTCATTTTTCTCCCTCCTCAATTTTTGCAATAAGGTCAGACATAAATGCCGATTGTTCTTCATTCATGGGTTGATTGTTCTGCTTTTCATAGAATTCAGCATACAACTCAAACAGTGACTTTTTTCCCTCGTTTTCAACAACAGTCAACGAATATCCGCTTCTTGTTCTTTTGTTATCATATTCAATTGTCATGAGATTCGGATATATAACACGCAATTTACCCATTGCATCATAAATTTCTTCTTCATCAGTCAATATGATACGGATATAATCCTCACGATTGGTACCCTCGTAGTTCTTTTTAAGTACAATCTCTTCATAATTTCCTTTTATTTCTCTGAAATCACGGAGTGGAACAAGTGGTACTGTACGGATATCAACACATCCCTTTGCGTTTAACTCCACAACGGTTACAGATTTTTTGTGACTGACTTCAGAGAATGAATATTTTAGAGGAGTTCCACAGTAACGAACTGTTTCACGGCTGATTTTCTGAGGTCCGTGAATATGACCGAGAGCAACATAATCAAAGCAATCAAATACCGAAGCATCGACATTATCACTTCCGCCTACTGAAATATCTTCTGAATCACTTCTTGCAGCTCCCGTAACAAACTGATGGGTAATGATGATATTTCTCTCATTTTCATCAACATTCATTTTATCAACAGCAACCCTGATTGCATCAGTATAGCTTGTAATATCAATGTCAGGGTAAAATCTGCGGACATCAACGGGTTTAATGAATGGCAACATATATATATTCAGTTTTCCATATTCATCAGTCAAAGAAAGTGGCTTGACATTACCGTCATAAACAGGGCTGAAATGAATACCGCTAAGATTCATAAGTCTGCTGCCGAATGAAAGTCTTTCTGCACTGTCATGATTGCCGCTTATTATATAGGCAGGTATTTTTCTTTCTGCAATACGACAAAGAAAATCATCAAGCAACTGAACAGCCTCTGCTGTGGGAACAGTTTTATCATAAACATCACCTGCAATAATGATTCCGTCAGGTTTTTCATCATCAATGATTCCCAGTATTACTTTCAAGATATATCTCTGATCTTCAATCATGGAATACTCTTTTATCCTTTTCCCTATATGAAGATCGGAAAGATGCAAAAATTTCATTTTCATTCTCCTCGTTGTATTTATTGATTTCTGAACAGCATTTCAGACTTTCATTTTATCTGACTATAAAAATTGCTGTTTATATAAAATGTTCATGTGTGCAATTTACCATTACCAATATTATACAATGATTATTTCTGAAATATCAAGATGATTTTTGTGACGTAGCAATGATACATTTGTTATGCGAGGTATACTTTATATATAGAAAACTAAAAAATCAATACAAATAATGGTCTGCCACTACCGATGCCCGGTTGTGTCCTAAATTTTGAGAACATTTTAGTAAAGCGTTTCTTATTGTTTCTCAATTATATAGCAATCTTTAGTTTTTTATAATTTCGTATATATCTTTTGCCATTTGCAATATTTTTATATATTCCTCACTTGATTCAGTTCCTTGACTAAACATATTAATTAAAACATCTTTAATGTGTTCTTCGTCACAAATATTGATTTCGTCTATGATATTATCTACCAAATCATAATATTCATCACTTGGTGCACCACACTCTAATATATCATCAATATCATATTTATTAATTATTTCTCGTATTGAACAGAGCTGCGAATATCTGATAATCATAATGTTATTACTCCCAATATTTATTTAAATATATTATATCAATGCCATCTTTTAATTTCAACACATGAATTGAAAGTCATAAATTCTCAAAAAAATCGCTCTTGGAAATCCAAGGCGATTTTTGAGCTGTATTAATATATACGTTAAGTTCTTCAAAACCGGCAGGTTTCAGTAATATTTTCTGCACTATCTTCAGTTATCATCAAGCAAGATCATATCATTTATTCAACTTGAAAACAGCTTTGATACCAACGTTAACAGCTGTCCTGTTAATCGTTTTATATCATT
>CAZTFS010000056.1:0-15171 GCA_964613045.1 uncultured Eubacteriales bacterium | reverse complement strand
CTACAGAGATCTCAATAAGATGAGAGGTTATTAAAAAAAATGAGAGACAATTCGCCGACTACCCGCAAGGAAGCATTTCTTTAAAATATGAACTTTTGGCACAATAATGCGTTAAAAATTCCCGATATGCGTCAGCATTATCGGGAATTTTTGCCTTTTCTTGTATCCGAAATTTATATTTTAAAGTGCTTCGCAGTTTCGTGAGAACAGAAAATACAGGGAGTTTTGTTCGAGAAACAAATAATGCCTTACGGGCAGTCGGCGTTCGCTGTCTCTCATTTCTTATTTTTATGAATGTTTATTTTTCTTTTTGTCTATAACAAACTTTTTAAGAAGATACCCTGCCACACCGACAGGTATACAGCATATAACCATAAAGATCAGCTTATCCATAGGTATCCATTTAAAAAGATTATCTCCGATAACGGTAAACAGTATTACTCTGGGGGCAAGTCCTGCCACCGAAAGAACGAAATACAGCGGAAAATTACTCTTTGTTGCACCGAAAAAGAGGCTTAAAAAGTCGATGGGAAACACAGGAAAAAGTCTTGTTGTGAAAATAAGCCATTTTTTATCCTGAAAATTTGTGTCGAGTATTTTCTGTCCTGCTTTTTTCTTTGAAAGCAGCTTACGGACATAATCACCGCCGAGAAATCTGCCCAGAATATACGTTACGACAACTTCTATGATTATTCCCAGCATATTTACTCCGACTGCAAGATGAGAATCAAGCACAATTCCTACAGCCACATAGATAACCGATGCAGGAAGAACAAAGATCAGTCCTTTTACAAAATACATAAGCAATACAACGGCGATTATAAGCCCCGTATTGCTTAATGAGGATAATATCTCCTCCACATTAAGATTTGAAAGATAATCGTAATTCACAATTGCCGTAACAAACAATGCCATTGCAACTGCGGCTCTTATCAAGATTCCGACAGTTTCTTTCTGTTGATTTGTCATTATCACGCCTCCTTGATCAGATTCAGCTTGAAAACTTAAAACAGATTTAATAATAATAGCACATAATCAGAATTGTTACAACCGTTATTTAAACTATTTCAAGATTGTAATAATTATTTTGTTTACATGTATTGATAATTGTGCTATAATAACTATGATTTGCATAAAAGGAGGATAACCCATGTCTGCAAAGGATAAGGCATCTAAAGCGGCAATCAGCAAAATGCTGGATATCGCATTAAGATATGTAATCAAAGATCCCGATAAAAATATTCCCAAGTTTGCAGGACGTGTTCTCAAGCTTTTCAAAGGTCTTTTCCCCGACAGAGCTATCAACGGTCTTATAAAAGGGGCTTCAGACCCGAACAACGTCTATGTCAAGCTGGCAAAAAATATTATAAAAGACACCGACCCGAAGATGATAAAGACTCTTGCAATGTCTTTAGGCTATGAAGCAGGTCTCAAGGGCACAAAAGCTGTCAGAGAAAACAGAGAAAAGTACGGATGTAATATTCCTTTCCTGCTTCTGATGGACCCTACCAGTGCATGTAACCTTAACTGCAAAGGCTGTTGGGCTGCCGAATACGGTCATCAGCTCAATCTCACATACGATGAGATGAGCTCCGTTGTAAAACAGGGTAAGGAACTGGGCACTCATGTCTATATGTACACCGGCGGCGAACCTCTTATCAGAAAAAAAGATATAATTAAGATCTGTCAGGAGAATCAGGATTGTACATTCCTTGCTTACACAAACGCAACACTCATAGATCAGAACTTCTGCGATGAAATGAAGCGTGTGGGCAATCTTTCACTTGCACTGAGCATTGAAGGCAGTGAAGAAAGCAACGACTGGCGACGTGGTGAAGGTGCATATCAGACAACACTCAGAGCTATGGATCTTCTTAAGCAGAATAAGATCATTTTCGGCATTTCAGTCTGTTACACAAGAAACAATATCGACTTTGTCACAAGTGACGAATTCCTTGATCTGATGGTTGAAAAAGGCGTAAAATTCGGCTTTTACTTCAATTATATGCCTGTCGGTCACGATGCGGACAAGAATCTCATTCCCTCACCTGCCCAGAGAAAGTACATGTACTACTGGATAAGACGAGTCAGAAACAGCAAAACAGGCAAGCCCATGTTTGTGTTCGATTTCCAGAACGACGGTGAATTTGTCGGCGGATGTATTGCAGGCGGAAGAAACTATTTCCACATCAACTCAAGAGGTGATATGGAGCCCTGTGTCTTCATTCACTATTCCGATTCAAATATCCGCACCCATACTCTTCTGGAGGGTCTTAAGAATCCCCTGTTTACTGAATACAGAAAGGGACAGCCCTTTAACGACAACCATTTAAGACCCTGTCCCATGCTCGAGAATCCCGACAAGCTCAGAGAGATAATCAAAAATACGGGTGCAAAATCAACTGACCTTATCATTGAAGAGGATGTTGATACCCTTTGCGGAAAATGTGATGAGTTTGCCTATGAATGGCAACCTGTTGCTCAGGAGATCTGGAACAGCAATCCTCATCCGAAAACACATACACAGTATTACCGTGACGGCGGTAAAGCAAAAATGCAATAAAGTTAAAGCAGGGACTTCTTCGCCGAAATCCCTGCTTTTATTATTGTGTGTGTATTTTAATGATGTTTGTCCTCATGATGCTCGTTCTCTTCATAATGATCATCGACGGGGTCTTCAACAACAACTTCCCCCATCTGCATGTCATCTGCATAATCAGTACCGCATGAAATTATTTCACCGGTCTCGCAGTCGATATCATAGCAATATGTCACACCGTTATGCACAAACTCAACATAATATAAATTTCTGTTGTTCTCAGCATGATGTTCAACTGTAATATTTTCCACATCACTTGTTTTAAGTTTAGCATGAGCAATTGCTGCACACTTTGCATCTGTCTCACTGACAACAATTTTATTTGACACGGCTTCATTTTCCTGACGGACACTGTCGTCAGTATCAACAATAGCATTTTCAACACTTTCCGACAAATGCTTATCATGAACGATATCACAGAAATCGCTTATATCAATATTTTTTTCAGAGACAAGCATTGTCAGTTCAGTTATGCTCATTTCAGAAAGCTCTACAGGATCAAGAGTACTGTCCTTTTCTGCAATATTCATTATAAAAACAGCCTTACCTATCGAAATATAATTGTCATTTGCAAACTTTCTTATTTCATCCGTACTGCTGACTGACTGATTGATGATGTTTGCTTCGGAATTATTATCGCTCAGTGCCGAATCTATATCAGTTACAATTTCTTTTCTGATTTCATCTGCTTTTTCGGTGTCATCATTCTGAACCGTTACAAGAACACTGCCGTTTTCATCAGCAACATATCCCTGACCGACCATCGAACCGATTATTGCATTGACTGCGACCTTAAGCTCGGTATTTTTAAGATCCATACCGTCCAGAACTTCAACGCCTTCTTCGTTGATTGCATTCACATCAATAACTCTGTCGTTTTTATTTACCTCGATCTCAATCCCCGGGTTAACGTCAATACCTATTATTGATTCTACCGCCACATTGTCGCTGTAATACATACCGCCTGAAACACCTGCAATAAGCAGAATACATGCCGCCGCTACGGAAACAAAATATTTCATCTTTTTACTGTTTTTCTTTTCAGTCATTCTGATAACCGTCCTTTCTTCTGAGGACGCAGAGACGATATTTTCTGAAATCTTACGGAAAGTATCCTTCGGAACCATATCATCAAATGCTGAGGCTATTCTATTTTCAATATCATTGTTTTTCATAGTCATTCCTCCCCTACAGCATTTCTGAGTTTCTTAACAGCTCTGTGATATTTCGACAGCACAGTATTAAGCGGAAGCTCAAGCACTGATGCTATTTCACGGTATTTCATTCCGCTTACGGCATGAAGCACCAGCACCTGTTTCTCTTCATCAGACAGAACACTGAAAACCGATTCAATAAGCATACGCTCATCTGCCCGTGAAACAGCCGAAAAATCAATCATTTCGGGCTTTGCAGTATCAAAGTCTGTTCTTTTTGAGCTTTCACGCAGTTTTGTCAGAGCAAGATTTCTGGTTATTGTAAATATCCACGCCATAGGCTTACCTTGCGGAATATATTCGGCTGCACCGTAATATACTTTCAAAAAAGTTTCCTGTAATACATCTTCTGCATCGTGTGTATTTTTCAGTATTGAAAGAGCAAAACCGTAAACACTTTTTGACACACCTCTGTAAAGCTCATGGAACGCCTCCATGTCGCCCTTTGCTATCAACGGAATAAGCTTTTCATCAATCGGCATCTTGACACCGTAATCCGCCTGAATTGTCATCAAAATATGCAGCATCGTTTTTGTCCTTTCATATAATTAACGCAGGAATATGTATTTTTATTGCATCGAAAACAATTTTTTTCAGTTATTTAATAAGATTATAATCTATCACAGAAAAAAATACAATACAGATACGAATTTAATGCAGTCGGTTCTGATTAAAAGATTAATTTTTTCAGTTGACAAATTTTGAAACAGTGATAAAATAAAATTACAAATCAATCCGAATCGGAGTAATCGCTATGAGTAATGTTAAAAACGAAGCATCAATCAAAAACCCGATAATCAAGGCTGTCCGTGAACAGCTGGAGCACAGAGCATTATGGCTTTATCTTCTTTGCGATGAAGCAGGCAAAAGAGGTCTTGAATGGACTGATTTCGGATCTGCCGCAGTCAAAAGATGCGGTCTTTCACAAGGAGAAGGTCTTGTAAAGAAAGGAAATACAGATTCTCTTGTAGGTTTAAGAAAAACTCTTTTCACAAAGCCTGCTCAGTGGGTATTTGAAATGGATATAATCAAAAGTACAGACGACGAGCTGAACATAAATTTCCATTACTGTCCTCTTGTAAAAGCATGGCAGAAGGCCGGCTGTACAGATGAAGAAATTGCAACATTATGCGACATTGCCATGTGCGGTGACAGAGGTATCGGTGAATGCTACGGCAGTGTACTTGACCTTCCTCAGACAATTGCAAAGGGTGATCCCATCTGTGAATTAAGATACCATAAAGCAAAATAAAGATATACATAAGACAAAGGACTGTATCAGATACAGTCCCTTTTTTATCAGAATTTATCGAGGTGTCCTCGATAAATTCTTGAGATAAGAAATAATAGAGAATAGATAATAAATAATAATGTCGGAAGGGGCGTTGCCCCTTACCCCACTTATATAATTCAAGCCCGAAGGGCTTCAAATTTTATTATTTTTTATTTCTTCTTTATTCTTTTTATAATTTGTGGGCACAGCCCGACAAATTATTGTTTATCCTGCTTTGTTCTCTTCTTCAAGCTTTCTGTATGCAACTTTACCCACAAGAGTTTTGGGAAGCTCGTCTCTGAATTCAATTTCCCTTGGCAACTCATAAGATGCGATATACCTGCGGCAATGAGCTATAATTTCATTTTTCATCTCTTCACTTGCCGATTTTTTATTCTTAAGCACAATATATGCTTTTATGCGTTCCATTTTAAACTCATCGGGAACGCCGATAACACAGCAGTAATCAACAGCCGGATGCATTTCTATGGCTTTTTCAACCTGTACAGGATAGACATTATATCCTGAGCTTACGATAAGACGCTTGATCCTCTGTTTGTAATAAATATATCCGTCCTCATCAATATGCCCCATGTCACCAGTGTGAAGCCATACTTTTCCGTCCTTATGAACACGCAGAGTTTTACGTGTTGCTTCCTCGTTATCAAGATAACCCAGCATAACAGTAGGACCGCAGAGAACTATCTCACCCTGAGTGTTTACGGGAAGCTCCTTCTCCGTATCAGGTTCAACTATTTTGTATTCCATATCCGGGAACGGCAGACCGATACTTCCCTCTTTGTAGGTATTCTTAGGTGTAAGACAACTGGCCGTAACACATTCGGTCAAGCCGTAGCCCTCTCTGACTTGAATGTCTGCATCGTGTTCTCTAAGAAAGCTGTCAACATCTTTTTTAAGCTCAACAGGCATTGAATCGCCGCCTACAAACATTCCTTTAAGGAAAGACAGATCCTTTCCCTCAAAATCCTTACATTCAATAAGCATTTTAAATATAGTGGGAACACCTGCAATAAAGTTGGGATTATCCTTAAGCATGGCAGATGCGTAATCCTTAGTATTCACCTGCGGCATAAGAACACAGCATGCATTATGAACGAGTACGGTATGAATACCGATCCCCAGTCCGAAGCCGTGAAAAATGGGCATTGCGGAAAGATTTTTCAGTCCTCTTGAAAATTCACATTCCATTGCGATTCTTGCCTGCATTGCAAGTGCATTAAAATTAAGGTCAGACAGCAT
The DNA here is from genome assembly GCA_964613045.1 of uncultured Eubacteriales bacterium. Classification (GTDB taxonomy): domain Bacteria; phylum Bacillota; class Clostridia; order Oscillospirales; family Acutalibacteraceae; genus UBA1081. Next base: position 8,825 of record CAZTFS010000056.1, on the reverse strand, counting down.
TATGCCCTTTGGTTCTCCCGTTGTGCCGCCGCTGTAAAGAATAACTGCTGTTCTGTTTTTATCAAACGTAATTTGCGGAAGCTTCGTCTTGTCTCCCGTATTAACAAATTCACTCCAGAGAACACCGCCCCTGTCATCGGGAAAAGATGTGTAATCCTTACCCTTTACAGCAGTATATAACAATTTAAGATGCAATTTCAGTTCGTCCTGAATCCTTGCCACAAGAATTTTCACCTGCATACCGCTGTCCTTGACCGCCGCCGCAACCTTTTCATAAAAAAGATCAACAGTCAGAATCATTTTGCTTTTTGACAGCTTCAGATAATATGCAATTTCGTTCTGAGCAGACAAAGGATGGATAAGGCTTGCAACAGCTCCGATGCGGTTAAGTCCGTAAAGACAATCTACCGCCTGCGGAGTATTCGGCATACAGATCGTTACCGCATCGCCCTGTCTGATTCCGTCTGCCATGAACGCAGCCGCCGCAGACTCCATACGGGATATCATTTCTCTGTAAGTTGTAAGACTGCCCTTGAAGTTATAGGCATTATCATCAGGAAGACGGTCTGCAGACTCTTTTACAAGCTGAAACATGGTCTTTTCGGGATAATTTATTCTGACTTTTTTGCTGAATGAAGCGTTATCATACTTTTCAAAAAATTCGGTAAGACAGCAACAGTATTTTTCATATTCATCCGATGATGCGGTAAGATGTTCCGAGTTTTCAAAGACCTTCAGCTCTTTTTCACTGTAACAGCTGTCATAATTTTCAACAGCAAACTTCAAAGGTACTTCTCTATCCTTTCTGCCGTGAAGAAACAGCACAGGTCGGCAATTCGATTTAAAAGCTTCGTTTACCGTAAAATCGAACATGCTCAGATCGTATTTTTTCATAAGGAATTTGTCAAGCTCTTCAGCCTCCTGAGTGCCTTTTTTGTCTCCCATGCTTCGTCTGAGATTATGTTTGATATACTCAAAGGGATGAGAATATGCACTGTCGGCAATAAAACCGTGAACATTCACGGGGAGCTTTGTTCCGCTTGTCATAAGTGCAACCGTACCGCCTGCCCCCATGCCGTAAAGATAGACGGGGATATCGTCAGCAATATTTTCGCAGACGAATTTTATAACATGCAGACATGTATGCCGTTCCAGAATGCCGAAGGTGAAAAAACTGCCGTCACTGTCACCGTGAGCAGGCATATCAAAGCTGAAAATACTGCATGAATTATCTTTAAGATATGAGAATACAGCTGAAAAATCCTTTTCACAACGGCTGTTATAATCATGCAGAGCTATAATCAACCTTTTTGCGTTATTGACAGGATAAAATCTGCAGGATATTGCGTTATTATTTCCGTCACGCAGTTGTATTTTCTGCATTGAGGAAGAATCGATCTCGTTTATATTTTTCTTTTTCGGCCGATCCGCAATAAAAGATCGGTCATTATTACAAAAAGTTCTGAAAATATTTTTGTATCCCATTTCTGCTCATGCCTTTCAGTTACTGACCTGTCTGTACTTTTTTCTAAAAAAAGTATGCCCGATTATTGTTTCAATTATGTTGCTATTTTAATTGGGTAATTTAAACTCAATCGAAACAAAACCAAATTTGCAACAAAGTATATATTATTATAATTAAGTATGGTACAATAACAGGGAGTTTAATTCATCTGACGAAAATATCATTTTGAGACAGGTGCCGGAAAAGAAAATTTCAAACGGGCATAAGAAAAAAACGGCAAGCTTTGCCGTTTTTTTATACAGAAATATCATAATCAGAATATACCCACAAATTATAAAAAGAATAAAGAAGAAATAAAAAATAATAAAATTTGAAGCCCTTCGGGCTTGAATTATATAAGTGGGGTAAGGGGCAACGCCCCTTCCGACGTTATTATTTATTATCTATTCTCTATTATTTCTTATCTCAAGAATTTATCGAGGGCACCTCGATAAATTCTGATTTTTTCGGTGCAAGGTTCAGTTCCTCTGCGTGCTCTTTCATGGCTTCGATGCAAACAGAGGCGACTTCTTTGACTTCCATACCCAACATCTCACAGCCCTGTTTTATAACGTCTCGGTTACATTTCGCCGCAAATTTCTTATCCTTGAATTTCTTCATAAAACTGCCGATCTCCATATCGGTAATGCCCATAGGCCGCATTCTTGCCGCAGCTTGAATGATTCCCGTAAGCTCGTCAACGGTAAACAAGGATTTTTCAAGATTTGTGACAGGCTCCACATCATTCACAAGCCCGTAGCCGTGTGCAAGTATCGCTCTTACCTCTTCATCGGCAAGCCCTGCCTCTTTCAAAGGCTTCTGCGTATACTGAAGATGCTCTTCGGGGTGCTGTTCATAGTCATAGTCGTGAAGATAGCCTATTGCCATCCAGTGCTCCGCATCCTCATCGAAATGCTTTGCAAGACCGCCCATGGCAGCCATTACATTCTTTGCGTGCAGGAACAGATGCTCCTGTGTAGTCGTTTTATCAAGTAATTCTTTTGCATATTCCAAAGTCAGCATTTTATTTTCTCCTTTTCTTCGGTTCGGAAAGAAACGTATACATTGCTTCAAATAAATTTTTTAAAAATTCACGGTCATCAATATTTTCAACCAACAGCATATCCTTGGCACCGTCATAGGGCGGTTCACGCTTTGCATCGGGCATCATTTCCACCGCACCCGTCACAGGTTTTACGAGCAATCTGTCGTCACAGACATACGCCGCAATTTTGCCGTGATGATAAATGATATATTCACCCATCATCTGCTTGTACGTAATACCCTCAATTTCCGACAGCTGTTCGAGTACAAATTCAAGATATTCTTTTTTAGTGGACATATTTATTCCTTATCCTTAATTTTTGCAGCTAATTTTTTGCCGTAATCACGCAGTTCAAGCACAAGGTCACCCTTTGGCTCGAAATAACAGCCTCTTTTTGAAAGAACTCTGTATTCGACCTCTCTCAATGCCATAACCACAAGACCGCCCACAAATGCACTGACAAGAATAATAAAGAACAACGGCAGACGGCATGTAAGGAAATCGCCCGAACGCAGAGGAAGAGTGAAGCTCATAAATATTTCGCCGTTTTCAAAAAGCTCTGCATAAGTGTAATCCACTCCTCCGTATGTATAATTGCCTACTGCATATTTGGGCAGAGAGCCGTCGGTATACGCAGTATTGACTATTCCGAAAAGTGCTGTTACAACGCCGCCGAATGCCGAGCCGACCATAAAGCCGGGAATCATGGTAAAGGGACTTCTCATGGCAAGAGGCATTGCAGGAGCAACCGTCAGCTTGATATTTTCAAAGAATGCATTGATCGGTCCCGTTGTGGCAAAATTAAAATCGTCGGTATCTGTCTTTCCGCCCTTTTTGAAGAGCTTGCAATTGAGAATGCCGAAAAATGCTGTCCAGCCCACAGTTATAAAGCAAACTGAATAAATGGTGATAAGCTGAGCATTGCCTGTTGTCAGATACGCTGTTGTTGCAACAGAAAAAGCCGCAAGAGAAACAGGTCCGATAAGATCAAAACCAACCATAAGACCCATCACAAGAGCCGCAACGATAACATTGGCGTCAGAAAGAGATGTAAGCACATTCTTAAGGCCTTCAGATATGGCGGCAAACGGCAGCTCAATGCCGTATTTAACAAATATGAATGTCAATGCACAACAGGCAACGGGAATTATCAGAACAAGAACGATAAGATCGACAGCTTCAATTATCTCAATTCCTTTAAGCGTGTCGGGAATGAGCTTGATCTTTTTTCTCAGCTTTCCGAGAAGTGAGTCAAGTCCTCTGCCGATGGGATTTTTTGCCTCACTCCAGCCTGCAAAAAGGAGTTTTATAAGAAGGGACATAAACACTGCCATAATGAGATATCCCATGTATCCGATAGCCGTTGACTGAGAATAGTTCGCAGAGGTTGAATAAAAGAAATCATACATGTTTTCCGCACTTGCAGATGCTGATGTGAAGTGACAGAAATATATCGACAACGCAAGCGACGGAGCGATTCCGGGCAGTCCCGCTATAAGATACGACAGCACTAAAGCCAGCACAACAAAGAAGAAGTCTGTTGCCCAGAAAAGAATAAACCAGAGTGTCGGCTCATTCTCAGCACCTGTTGCACCTAATATGTGATATGATTTAAAAATGTTCTGAATGACAAAGAAAAACCCTGCACCTAAAGCTCCGAAAAGCTGAACGATAAACATTATCGAAGTTGCACGGTAAATTTTCTCCTTAGTGTCGAGATAAAGCTTCTTAACCATCATTTTATCTTCCTTTCACAATAAAGACCGTTTTTTGTATACGCATAAAGCATTAAATTCTCGGTCATATTTCCTTTTCTGATGTAAACTATCGCCTTGCCGCCGAATGTGGAACGATAGTTTTCTTTATAGCAGGTCAGATCATCGGGCTTGCCGTTTTCTATTCCCAGAATCCTGCCGTCACCAAGCAGTTGATAATAAATAATTTCATCATCCGAAGCTGTATTGCCGTTTTTGTCAAGCAAACTGACTTCAACCTGAACGATGTCGGAATCGTTTTCGTATATCTCAGTATTTATTCTTTCTGCAATATCAGGAGTGCATAATTTATCTTCTGCTCCGTCTGTTTTTGCAGTAAGAGTTCCGCCTTCAAAGGGAAGCTCCCATGTGACCCGACAAGCATCGCCCACATTCTTTTTCCCCAGAGATCTTCCGTTAAGGAATAATTCAGCTTCAGGTGAATTTGTATAACAGCTTATCTGCATCAGTTCTCCCGGCTCGCCGTTATAAAAAAATCTGTCCGTCCACGTGTTTGCATTTTCTTTTTCACCTTTGGAAACGGCAATTTTCACAAAGGGCTCATCTGTCCAGAGTGCCTTTCTCCGATAATACAGAGGTTTCTCGTTTCCGCAAAGATCAAGCATACCGGCCTGAGATATTCTAAGCGGCCAGCCACGGCATTCACCAAGAAAATCAATACCTGTCCAGAGGAATTGACCGCAGATATAGTCATTGTCCCTTACTGCGTACCATGCAGCGGGATCATGACCGTTTTCACTGCCGAAAATCACACGGTCGGGAAAACGCTTGTGGTCTTCCTCATAAAACCGCTCACGGTAGTTGTAGCCCGAAATATCAAGAACATCTGCAAAGCCTGTTCTTGTGGAAAGCTCGGGAAACGAAAGTGCAGACAGCACAGGCCTTGTGGTATCTGTATTATGTACAATGTCCACAAGTTCCTTTGCGATAACAGCAAGTCGTCCTGCATCGGGCTTTTTGTCATCATAACGGCGTTCTTCTTTGGGCTTGCCGTTATCGTTGTTGCCGAGAACTTCATCAAACAAAGGGGTCACATACGGGTCGTTGGGATAATCTATTTCATTGCCTATGGACCACATAATTACACTTGGGTGATTCCTGTCCCTGAGAACCATTCCCTCCAGATCGGCTTTATGCCACAGAGGAAAATCCTCAGCATAACCGAAACGCTTGGGCGGATAGACATTATGTCCCTGCCACCATTTATTTTTCGCACCTTCCCACTCGTCAAAGGCTTCATCCATAACAAGAAGCCCCAGCTCGTCACAAAGGTCAAGCAGATCCGACGAGGGCGGATTATGAGCCGTTCGCAAAGCATTACAGCCTGCCGCTTTCAGTTTTTTAAGTCTGCGTTCCCATACAGCAGCGGGAACTGCGGCTCCGAGAGCTCCTGCATCATGATGAACACAAACGCCTTTGAGCTTCATATTTACTCCGTTAAGGAAAAATCCCTTATTCGGGTCAAAATTTATCGTTCTGATGCCAAATCTGATTGCAGCTGTGTCAGTCGGTCTGCCGTTTTTAAACGCATGACACTGCAAAGTATACATATACGGTGAATCCGTTGACCAGAGTTTTGCATTCGGAACACTGACCTGAATACTGCCGTCTTTTCCTTCACAACCGCAGGATGCCACCCAACAGCCTTTTTCATCTTCTATTATAAATTCCGTTTCATCGCAATCTGTTGTTTTATAGTCAATATTAAGCTGAGCGATGCCGTCAACGACATCTTTTGTTGTTACAAAAATTCCGTCCTTCTCAAAACAGGACATTTCCGTTATCTCGAGAGTTACATCACGGTATATTCCGCTGCCCGTAAACCATCTGGAATCGGCAACCTGTTCATGCTCAACACGGACACTTATTACATTTTCACCCGATCGGACAAATTCACTTATATCAAAGGTAAAGGTAGAATAGCCGTAAGCCCTGCCGCCGAGATGATTGCTGTTTATAAAAACACGTGAATGCTTATACACACCGCCGAAGGTTATCCTCACACGCTTACCTTTTATATCATCAGGCAGAGTAAAATGCTTACGGTATCGGGCAGTGCCACCCGGCAGATACCCCGTTCCGCTGGCATATGACTTATCAAAAGGATATTCCACCGACCAGTCATGCGGCAGTTCAACAGTTCTCCACGAAGAATCATCATATCCCATATAATCAGCATCGGGCACATCGCCGTGATGAAATTTCCAGTCGTTATTTATCGTAATTATCTTCCCCATGGGACACCTCGCTGTTTTTGTAACCCAAACTATTTTTAGTATAACTGCCGTGCTGTTTTTTGTCAATATTGAATGAAAAAAATTAATATTTTCATCAAGTCTTATTAAAACATTGACAATAAACAGATCATACAACTGCTTTTCGGCACGCCAAAGAAAAAAACAACACAGAACCGAAAAACGGCTCTGTGCTGTGCAAGAAAAAATGGGGTTGAAGGATCTTATTTGATATATCATATCGGTAAGCAAGTTAGCAACTGCTAACCTTGTCATTATATTAGCACAGACTAACTCAAATGTCAATACTTTTTTCAAAAAAAATTAAGGGGACGCAGTAAACGTCCCCTTATTATTATTCAGATTTGTGACAGGATTCGCCCATGGGACATGCTCCGCAGGAGCCGCCGCAGGAGCATGAGCTCTTTCCTTTCTTTTTATTGCGTATTCCCGTAACAACAATCGCAATAACAATTGCCGCCACGATCGCCGCAATAATGATCGTTTGCCAATTCATAAAATCACCCTTAAACTTTAGCTGAAAGCTTGTTATCGTTATAAGGATTCTTACGGACGAGCATATAGATGATAATTCCGAGAAGAGCAACAGCAACTATAGTGCCGATGATATTTCCCGTACCGATGAACCATGCACCAAGCTGATAAGCGATAAGTGATATTGCGTATGCAAATACACACATATAGCCGATTGCGAATGCAGTCCATTTCCAGTTATTCATCTCTCTCTTGATAGCACCCATAGCAGCAAAGCAAGGAGCACAGAGAAGGTTGAATATCATAAATGAGAAGCCTGCAAGAGCACTGCCGCCGAAGAATTCCTGTCCGAAGAGAGCAAGCTTTGCGGAATCCATAGAATCAACAAGCTCGAAAGCAAGATCTGCGTCAGCCATTGAAGAAAGAGTACCGAATACGCCGACAACCTCTTCCTTTGCAACAAGACCGAGGATAGTTGCAACTGCTGCCTGCCAAGTACCGAAGCCGAGAGGCTTGAATATAACAGCTATAGCACTGCCGATAACTTCAAGTATTGATGTACCGCCGACTTCTTCTGTAATATAGTGGAAGCCGCCTTCAAATGAAAGAGACTGAAGAACCCATACGAGAACACTTGCAGCAAGAATAACCGTACCTGCACGCTTGATGAATGACCAGCCACGTTCCCATGTAGCTCTGAAGATGTTGCCGGGAACAGGAGCATGATATGAGGGAAGCTCCATAACAAAGGGAGCAGGATCACCTGCAAAGGGCTTTGTCTTCTTAAGCATGATACCTGAAATGATAACTGCTGCAATACCGATAAAGTAAGCTGATGTTGCGATCCATGCACTGCCGCCGAAGAGAGCACCTGCAATCATGGAGATAATGGGAAGCTTTGCACCGCAAGGCATGAAACATGTTGTCATGATAGTCATCTTACGGTCTCTGTCCTGCTCAATAGTTCTTGAAGCCATAACACCGGGAACACCGCAGCCTGTTGCTACAAGCATAGGAATAAAGCTCTTACCGGAAAGACCGAACTTACGGAAGATTCTGTCCATAATGAAAGCAACACGGGACATATAACCGCAATCTTCAAGGATGGAAAGAAGAAGGAAGAGAATAAGCATCTGAGGAACGAATCCTAAAACAGCACCGACACCGCCGATAATACCGTCTGCAATAAGACTTACAAGCCATGCTGCACAACCGATGTTTTCAAGAAGAGTTGTAACTGAAGGAATGATCCATTCACCGAAAAGTGTATCATTCATAAATCCGACTGTCCAGTCACCTATCGAACCGATGGATATGTAATATACGAGCCACATAACAACAGCGAAAATAGGAAGTGCAAGAATACGGTTTGTAACGATTCTGTCGATCTTATCGGAAACTGTCATCTTATTAGTGCTTTTTTTCTTGTAACAGCTCTTCATAAGCTGTGCTATGTAAACGTAACGCTCATTTGTAATGATGCTTTCTGCATCATCGTCCATTTCATTCTCAACAGCAGCAATATCTGCTTCGATATGGTCAAGAACTGCCTTGTCAAGCTTGAGCTGTTCGAGAACCTTGTCATCACGCTCAAATATCTTGACTGCATACCATCTCTGCTGTTCTTCAGGCATGCTGTGTACTGCAGCTTCCTCAATGTGAGCGATAGCATGCTCAACCGAGCCTGAGAATGTATGCAGAGGTACAGTCTTACCTGCCTTGGCTGCTTCGATCGCCGAATTAGCCGCATCTTCAATACCTGTGCCCTTAAG
>CAZTFS010000055.1:9396-15277 GCA_964613045.1 uncultured Eubacteriales bacterium | reverse complement strand
ACGCCCTTGACAACACTCTGCAGGATATTCTTATCCGTTTCAGAAGAATGCAGGGCTATGATACACTGTGGCTTCCCGGCACAGACCATGCTTCGATCGCTACAGAAGCTAAAATTGTTGAGGCAATGAAGAAGGAAGGTCTTACCAAGGAAGATCTCGGCAGAGAAAAATTCCTTGAAAGAGCATGGGACTGGAAAAAGCAGTACGGCGGCAGAATTGTTGAACAGCTTAAGAAAATGGGTTCATCCTGTGACTGGGACAGAGAGAGATTCACTCTTGATGAGGGCTGCAACAATGCTGTTAATGAAGTTTTTGTCCGTCTTTATGAAAAAGACCTTATTTACAGAGGTAACCGTATGGTCAACTGGTGTCCCTTCTGTAATACATCAATTTCAGATGCTGAGGTTGAATATGAAGAGAAAGACGGCCATTTCTGGCATCTTCTTTATACAGTAAAGGAAACAGGCGAAAAGCTTGAACTTGCAACCACACGTCCCGAAACAATGCTCGGTGATACAGCTGTTGCCATCAATGCTGAGGATGAAAGATATAAGCATCTTCACGGTTGTCATGTTATTCTTCCTCTTCTCAATAAAGAAATCCCCATTGTTTGTGATGAACATGCAGATATGACAAAGGGTACAGGTGTTGTTAAAATTACACCTGCTCACGACCCCAACGACTTTGAAGTCGGTCAGCGAAATAATCTGCCCATTGTACGTACATTCACATACGACGGTCATCTTACAGGTGCAGAGGATAAGAGAATTGCCGATGAGCTTATCGCAAGCGGCAGAGCAACAGAAAATGAACCCGAGGTTCTTGACTGCGGCAAGTATGCGGGTATGACAACTCTTGAAGCAAGAAAAGCAATTCTTGTAGACCTTGAAGCAGGCGGTTATCTAAAAGAAGCAGAACCCCGTAAGCACGAAGTCGGCACTTGCTACCGTTGTCACAATACGATTGAACCCATGGTTTCCAAACAGTGGTTCGTTCGTATGGTTCCTCTTGCAGAGCCTGCCATTGAAGCTGTTGAAAAGGGAGAAACAAAGTTTGTTCCCGAAAGATTTACAAAGAACTATCTTAACTGGATGAACGGAACCCGTGACTGGTGTATTTCCCGTCAACTCTGGTGGGGACACAGAATTCCTGCATATTACTGTGAGGATTGCGGCAAGATGACTGTTTCAAAGACACATCTTGATGCTTGTCCCGAATGCGGAAGTTCAAAGTTTAATCAGGATCCCGATACACTTGATACTTGGTTCTCATCTGCTCTCTGGCCCTTCTCAACACTGGGCTGGCCCGAAGAAACTGCAGATCTCAAGCATTACTATCCCACAAACACACTCGTTACAGGTTACGATATCATCGGCTTCTGGGTTTCAAGAATGATTTTCTCTGCTCTTGAATATACAGGACAGGTGCCCTTTGATACTGTACTTATTCACGGTCTTGTCCGTGATGCACAGGGCAGAAAAATGTCAAAATCCCTTGGCAACGGTATTGATCCTCTTGAAATTATCGATAAGTACGGTGCCGATGCACTGAGATTCACTCTTGCAACAGGTAACAGCCCCGGAAATGATATGCGTTTCTCAGATGAAAAGGTTGAGGCAAGCCGTAACTTTGCAAACAAGCTCTGGAATGCTGCAAGATTCGTTCTTATGAATCTTGATGAAAATGAACCCGCACCTTATGTCCCCGAAAATCTTGCAATTGAAGATAAATGGATACTCAGCCAATTCAACACTCTTGCAAAGGAAGTTACAGCTTCTCTTGATAAGTTTGAACTCGGTCTTGCGGTTCAGAAACTCTATGATTTCATTTGGGATGTTCTCTGTGACTGGTACATTGAGCTTTGCAAGATCCGTCTTAATTCAGATGATGCAGAAAAGAAAGCAACATGCAAAGGCGTTCTTGTGTATGTAATGTCAAATACACTCAAGCTCCTTCATCCCTTCATGCCTTTCATCACTGAAGAAATCTGGCAGACTCTTCCTCATGACGGTGAATCAATCATGATTTCACAGTGGCCCGAATATACAGATGCTCTTGTTTTTGCTGATGAAGAAGCAGAAATGGAACGAATCATGACCGCTATCAAGGCAGTTCGTAACCGCCGTGCAGAAATGAATGTTGCCCCCTCAAAGAAAGCTGAGGTTTATGTCGCAACTTCTTATAAAGATACTTTTGAAACGGGTATTGAATTTTTCAAGAGACTTGCATCAGCATCAGATGTTCAGGTCGCAGACAGCTTTGAAATTGAAGGAAGTGTAAGCGTTGTTACGGCAGATGCAACAATCTATCTTCCTCTTGCACAGCTTGTTGATTTCGAGGCTGAGAAGAAGAGACTGAATAAGGAACTCGCAGAAGCTGAAAAGAAATTAGGCTTTATTGAGAATAAGCTCAATAACCCCGGCTTCCTTGCAAAAGCTCCCGAAGCAGTTATTGCTCAGCAGAAAGAAGACGGAGCAAAGCTTCAGGAGAAGATTGCACTTTTAAAATCAAGCATTGAAAAATTAGGATAAAATAAAATCGCAGGGGTGTCCGTCGGGCATCCGTTATACGGCGGCTTGAAGGCAAGCCGCCCTGCTTTTTCTGAAAGAAGAATAAATATGACTAATGCAGAAAAATATTATCATTCACTTCTTACATTCGGTATGATGCCCGGGCTTGACAGAATAAAAATATTACTTGAAAGACTGGGTAATCCCGAAAAAAGTCTTCGCTGTATTCATGTTGCCGGTACGAACGGCAAGGGTACGGTATGTTCTTTTCTTGCATCTGTCTTGAAAGCAGCCGGGTATAAAACAGGTCTTTACACTTCACCTTACATTGTTGATTTCCGTGAAAGGATACGTGTTGACGGTGAAATGATAAGTGAAACTGACCTTGAAAAAGTGACTGATACTGTCAGGATCGAGATTGAAAAACTCAGAAGTGAAGATATTATTATAACTGAATTTGAAGCCGTGACTGCAGCTGCATTTCTTTATTATAAGAACATCGGTTGTGATTTTGTTATCCTTGAAACGGGTCTCGGCGGCAGATTTGATGCCACAAATGTCATTGAACGACCACTTGTAAGCGTTATAACCTCCATTTCACTTGACCATGTAAAAATTCTCGGTAATACCATTGCAGAAATTGCCTATGAAAAATGCGGAATTATCAAAAAAAACTGTCCTGTTGTAACTTGTTCTTCACAGAATGCAGAGGCACTTAAGGTCATAAAAGAACAGAGCAGAATACGTAATTCGGAGCTTCACTTTGCCGATATATCGCAGTTTAAAATCATAAGTGAAGATATTACGGGCAGTAAGATATCATATAACGGCAGGGAAGTATTTGTGCCATTTCCCGGTAAGCATCAGACCGAAAATTGTATAACTGCAATTGAATGTATAAACGCTCTTAAAAAACAAGGCATATCAGTTTCCGCAAAAGCAATAAAAAACGGCATTGCACAAACAAAAAATCCCGCAAGATGCGAGATAGTTTCTTCCTCTCCCTTTGTCATTTTTGACGGTTGCCACAACGAGGACTCAGCAAAAGCATTGAAAAGTGTTATTGAAAACAATCTTAAAGGCAGAAGGATAAATGCTGTTATGGGAATGATGGAGGATAAAGATGTAAGCAGTGTTCTCAAACTGCTTACCCCTTATTTTGATATGGTTTTTGCCGTAACACCCTCAAATCCCAGAAGCATGAAAAGTGAAAAATTAGCAGAGCTGATAAAAAATAGCGGCACACACGCTGTCAGCTTTGACAATGAACTTGACGGCTTGAAGGCGGCTGTTGAAAAGACGGGAAAAGATGACGTGCTTATCGTCTGCGGTTCACTGTATCTGTGTTCTGATCTTTATAATTATTTCAAAAAAGTCCGATGAGTGTTCATCGGACTTTTTAGTTTGCTTAGCTTGATAAAGGATCGGCAGGGAACATATCAATGAGTGCGGAAGAATATTGCAAAATCAGTCTTGCGTCTGCAGCAGTTATTACACCGCTTCCGTCAACGTCTGTAACGAACAATTGATAACTATCAAAACCGGTTATTGTTTGAGACGAATATTGAAGAGCCAATCTTGCATCTGCTGCTGTGACTTTGTAATCATAATTAATATCACCCAAACAATTTTGCATATATAGTGTTGCTTGTTTTTTAGGTGTTATGTTTACAGCAGTGTGTGCATTTCTGATTGAAGTGTCATAGGTGGATATGTTACCACCGTATATGAGAGCATTATTTTTTTCGTAGCAGTATTCAATAAGTCCGTCGCATCTCATACTTGTTATTTCTTCAATATCAACCTTACCATTATTATTACTGTCTTTTTTGTACCAAACCTGATTTGTCAGATTGTAAACAAGGTCATCTTTTGTTCTTTCTTGTAATTTTTTTGCAGTATCAATCACGTTGTTTTTTATTTCGTTTGCTTCTTCAATTGATGATGATGCGAATTTGTGCGGAATATAATAACCGTAAAATTCTTCGTTATCAATAAATTCTGATAGCGTGACATAATTTATTAAGTGATTGGTATCTGCATCATCGCCATTTTCACCGTTATCAACATGGATTACAGTATTTGATGCATTGAAACTTGATGAATAAATATAACCTGAATGCCAGTCGGGATTTATGCCTGCACCGTCTCTGTATATTGCATATCCCTGTGCGTTGGTTGCTGCTGACGTTGTTAATATTGCCGATGTGAAAATTATGCATATTGCAATTGAAAGCGAAATAATTTTTTTCATTTTATTTCACCTCTCGTGGTTCATTCGGTTCTAAAAGAATACTCATTAATTCGTAATTGTCTTTTTCAATCGATTCTAACTGATTCTTCAGTTCAGGGTTGTTTTTATAGAATTCTTCATTATTTGCCAGATGTTTATTTACAGCTTCCCATACATTAGCAATTGGTGTTTCCCGATAATAGTATAAGAAGAGCTCAATATTTTCTATTGATGCCGGCTCTTCCAGCATCTTTGATAATGTTAATTCCAAATATATAGCATCTATCCTATCCGAAAAACCTTTTTCCTTGCAATAAATCAGGATTTCCTTGCTTTGAATTTCCTCTATCCAACTGATCATATATGTTTCTCTGCCATCTGCATTATCGCACGGGGTATTGAGTATTTTGTCACAAAGAGCAATATATTCGGCACAATTTTTATCTGTCGGGTCGAGCATTGCCTGGTATGATTTTACACTGAAAGCACCTCTGAAAATTTCATCATATTCACCTGAATAATCAGCAAATATCTCATCGGCAATAGCAATTGCTTTCGTAGGTTTAATTTCCCAAAGTGTTCTTATGGCTTTAGAAAATCCCTCAGATTTATTTTCGACAATTTTCTCAATTTCTTCGATATTGTTCGGTGTTGCGTCTGCAACAAGGTCTATCAGCATGGGTCTTATGTCTGCGTATTTGTCATCATCTATAGCATCGCTGAGACGTTCATAATCAAGTGTGATATCATTGGATTCAGCAGAAATAATAATTGATGCTCTTGATTCAGCCGACAGTGTTGTATCAAGAATTGCAGATGTGATTTCATTTCTGCTTGCAGTTGACATTTTGTCTGAAAGGGCAATATGATAGTATGCAAGCTTATCCTTATCCGCTTCATCTGAATTCTCAATGTTTTTAATTTCCGTTAATATTTCATTAAAGCTGTTATCAGCTAATTCATTTATAACTGCATTTTTTTCGGAATTAAATAAGCTTTCAGCATAAGCTTTAGCTTCTGCAAGACTGTTTATGTCATTTGTTTGAGCAAAAACTGTTACAATGATTATAAGTATAATCAGAATGACAGAAATTGTTGAAACTGTAATTTTTATTGATTTTTTCATGGTTTATCTCCT
>CAZTFS010000055.1:0-9296 GCA_964613045.1 uncultured Eubacteriales bacterium | reverse complement strand
TCTGTGTTATGAGATTGAATTATTCTTAACCATTGGAATCTACCTCCTTTTTACATCAATTATTATCAATTTCAATTATAATATATCACAATTGGATAAAAAAGTCAATTAAATTTATGTTAAAACTAAAATTGAATGTAAAACTATAGTTTTTTTGTGAATAAAGCAAGAAAACGGCTTTCGCCGTATGCCTGCGGTGACCGTTTTTGATTAGAGTCCCTCGTCGTGCCCGTAGGGTAAATCGACGGGACATATAATCTTTTTTTACTTTATAGGAAACACAGTTTTCTGTAAAGTTAAAAAAAACTCCCGTTTAAGGGAGTTTAAATTTTATATCCATTTAATATATTTAAAATCAATCTTCCTGACCGACGAGCCAGTTTATTGAAACACCGAGAACATCTGCCAATGCGACAAGCTCATAATCGTTTATGCTTCTGAACTGCCCCTCAAGCTTTGACAGTCCCGATGCATTAAGGTCAATACCTCTGACCTGCAGTTGTGTAAGAAGATCCTTTTGTTTCATTCCGATTGCTTTTCTTCTCTGTTCTACTCTTTCACCTGCAATATTGCGGTCGCCTAATTGTTGTTTTCTTACTCTCATAATTTACACCTCCGTCCGAGCGTCTATATATTAGCACAATAATACATAAAATTCAAGTATTTGAGGAATAAATTTTAATTTTATTTTATTAGTATGCTTTTTGTTGAAATTACTTTATAAAAAAAGCATGAAAATATATTTGATTATATGTTTATTATGTGCTATTATTAATACATATAACTGATAAGGACTGTATCTTATGATAAATAAAAATGAAAAATACAATCTTATGATGGATTTCTATGAAGTTGCTCTGGCAAACGGATTCATGAAGCACGGTATGCGTGATACCGTTGCATGGTTTGACATGTTTTTCAGACCTATGCCTCAGGTGGGCGGTTTTTGCATTATGGCAGGTGTTCAGCAATTGTGCGAGAGCCTGTCGCACCTTCAATTTGATGATGAGGATATTGGTTTTTTGCGTGATAAAGGCGTTTCTGAGGAATTTCTTGATTATCTTAGGAATTTTGAGTTCAAATGCGATGTGTGGGCTGTTCCGGAGGGAACACCTGTATTTCCCGGTGAACCTATAGTAAAAGTCAAAGGTCCCATACTTCAGGCTCTTCTTATTGAAACGATGGTGCTTCTGACAATCAATCATCAGACACTTATTGCGACCAAGGCAAACCGCATTGTACGGGCAGCACAGGGCAGAAGTGTAGTTGAATTCGGTTCAAGACGTGCTCACGGTTCAGATGCGGCAATTCTCGGTGCAAGAGCTGCGTATATAGGCGGTTGTTCAGCAACAACAAACGCACAGGCGGCAAAAATGTTTGATATCCCTGTGTTTGGCGGAATGAGTCACACATGGATCCAGTCTTTTGACTCTGAGCTTGATGCATTCTGTGCCTATGCAAGAGAGTATCCCGACAACTGCGTGCTTCTTGTTGATACTTATAATTCCGTCAACTCGGGTGTTCCTAATGCTATTGAAGCATTTAAGCGTGAAGTATTACCCCGAGGCTTCAGACCGAAGGGGATAAGAATCGACAGCGGAGATCTTGCATATCTGTCAAAAAAGATCCGCAGAATGCTAAATGAGGCAGGTTTTCCTGATTGTGATATTTATGCGTCAAATTCTCTTGATGAACATATTATACGTGAAATGCTCAGTCACGGTGCAAGAGTAGACAGCTTCCTTGTGGGAGAAAGACTTATCACAAGTGCATCTTCTCCTGTTTTCGGCGGTGTGTATAAGCTTGCTGCTCTTGAAAAAGACGGAAAAATCAAAAATTGTATCAAGATAAGTGAAAATGTGTCAAAGATAACGACTCCGTGTCCTAAGCTTCTGTGGCGACTCTTTGATATGGAAACAGGCAAGGCAATCGCAGACCTTCTCACTTTAGAGGATGAAAATATATCCGATCTGAGTGAATATGAATTATTTGACCCTGATTACACATGGAAAACAAAGACTGTGGATAATTTTGTTGCACGTCAGTTACTTGAACCTGTTTTTGTAGAGGGCAGATGCGTATATCAGTCTCCGAACGTGACTGATATAAGAGCATATTGTGCCGAACAGGTAGATACTCTCTGGGAGGAAGTTCTGAGGTTTGAGTATCCTCATAATTATTATGTGGATCTGTCACGCTCTCTCTGGGAAGAAAAACAACGACTTATCAATGAATCTGTCCATAAGAAATAATATTATTGAGAATTATATTGACTATATAAAAATTTAATGATAAAATATATTAGTTAGAATTTATGGGAAGGTGAATACTATGGCAGTAATTCTCGCTGAATCGGTTGCAATAACAAAAAGCCGTCTGATAAAAGGATTTAACGGTGATAACTTTAATCTTAACGGTAAGGTCATCACAGCTGAAGAGGCTGATAAGGGTTTTAAGGCAGCCGGCAGTGTAAAACCGCCTTATTTCTCGGTTATCGCATCAGGTAATCAGAAAGGCTTTGCGGCAGGTGCGGCAAATGCTTTTAATGATTATGTAAAAGATGTTAATTTTAATAAGTATAATTCCGAATCCGTTTTTAACAGATTCTTTGATGATATGGATGCTGTTGTTGAAAAGTGCGGTATCGAAAACGGCAGACTTTCTATGGGTATCGTTTGTGCTTATGATGACTGTGTTGCAGCAGCAAAGTCCGGCGGATGCCATCTGTTACGTTTTTCAGATGGTGAACTGTTTGAGATAGCTCTTTCCGATGATGATAACGGCAGGGGCTATCAGCTTGTGGATGCTATAGCAGACGGTGATATCTTCGCTCTTATCGGTGAGGAGGTTTCGCAGGATCTTGATTATGATGCTATCGTAAAAATCTTAGATTCCGGTAATGATCTCAAGGCTATGATCCGTGACCTGTTTAAGCTTCTTGCTGTTTCGGGCGGTAAGGATTGTTCTGTCATTCTTGTCAAGCTTAAGTCTGATACCGAGCGTACCTATGCGGCTGTTCCTGCGGTATCATTTACAGATGATATTGATGATTCACAGGAGGATGTTCCTGTTGATCCTGCTGAATTTGATGTTCAGCCCCCTATAGACACAGCTGAATTGCATGAAAATGATGATGCTGTTTCTGATGCAGAAACTCCCGAAAACGGTAAGAGTCCCTCTGCTAAAAAGAAAATACTCAGCTTTATCCCTATCGCTGTACTCGTCATCATTCTTGCCGTAACCGCAGCACTTTATATGTCAACCCATACACAGCCAAGCAATTCTGATGAGGGTGAATCCGTTTCAAATCAGCCTGTTGTCTATTTTGAAAGCAATACGAGCGAGGGCGATGATTTTAACGGAAGTAACGGTATGGAAGAAGTTAAGGATACCGAATACGGCGGTGATGTTAACGGCGGTGTGACTAATAATGCGACAACCACCGATAATTCGGAAACCACAACAAAAACATCTGAGACAACGACCCGTGCTCCGTCAACAAATGCTCCCGAGACTACAACTCAGTCCACCGAGACAACAACTGCAGACAATACTGAGACAACAACTGCAGATAACACCGAAACAACAACTTCGGATAATACAGAAACTACAACTGCAGATAATACTGAAACAACTACTCAGAACTCAGAACCTGCACCTGATGAGGGAGATGCCGGTAATGAGGGCGATGCAGACGCAGAAGCATAAGATATAGTCACGGCGGCAGTTTGCCCGTTGCCCGCAAGGAAGTATTTCTCTGAAATATGAACTTTTGGCACAATAATGCGTTAAAAAATCCCGATATGCGTCAGCATTATCGGGAATTTTTGTCTTTTTCTTTTTGTCTTGCAAGGTTTTTCTTACCGCTTGAAAAACGGTATTAAATGTTGTATAATGAATACGAATATAGGAAAGGAGCTGACAGAATGAACCACTTTTTTGACGGATTGTACGGCGATATTTATTCGTTGGGTGACGGATATAAGCACTTTTTCGCTTCTGCGGGCAAAACCGTTTTCGGTGCTGTTTACCGATTTCTGAAAAAAATCGGATTGTTTATATATGGTCTGCTTCTTTCATATTACAGACATCTCAAGCGTTATTTTACAGCCGTATTCCGTGAAGGTAAGCAATTCTTCCGTGAAGTAAAAAATGCAGCTCCTAAAGTTCGTGATAAATTTAAAGAAAAACCGGTTGTCGGTATAAAGATGTTCCTTTCTTATGTTAAAAGATCCTTTAAAGTTCATGAAAAATTTAACAGGGCTGTCCTGAGCAGTATAATACCTGTTTTTGCTGTTATATTTTTTGTTTCTTTTTATGTCGCATTTACTCATCTGACCTTTGCACTGGACGTATATGTAGAAGGAGAATGTGTGGGCACTCTCAAGGATGAAGAATCCTATAAGACTGCCGAAGTGCAGGCTCAGAAGCGTTTTTCTGCGACAGGTACGGAAATGAGCACATTTGTCCCCGTTTATAAAGTCGCACTTACCACTGTTGCCGGTATTGATGATCCCGAAACCGTTGCAGACAATATTATCTGTACCTTGAGTGAAAATACAGTTACAGCCTGCGGTGTTTATGTGGACGGTGAGTATGTTTGTGCTGTAAAAAGTGAGGACACATTTAATCGTGTAACCGAACAGATACTCAGCGAGTATGCTGAAACGTATGGATTCGGCGGTTCCGACTGTACAGTCAGTTTTGATGCGGAGCTTACCACATCGGTGGGACTTTATCCGTATAACGATAATGTTCTGACTGCCGAGCAGTTTTATAATTATCTGACAGGCTACAGCACCGAGCATATTGAACATACTGTTGCGGCAGATGAAGATATTGAGGATATTCTTAACGAATATTCTATTACAAAAGACGAGCTTTTAATGCTTAATGAGGATCTGAATACGGGTTATCTTCCGGAAGGTTCGGTTCTTCTTATAAAGCAAGGCAAAAAAAACATGAGCATAAAAGCGACACGAACATACACGGCAGTTGAAACTACTGATTATGATTCAATTCTGCAGTACGATAATAATCTTTTTGTGGGCACGACTCTGACCATTGTTGAGGGTGTTCCGGGCAGAGATGTTGTGTCTTATACCGATACGTATGTTGACGGTGAGCTTGTTTCAAGAAAAAGCGAGCTGGCAAGATATAATGCAAATGACCCTGTTAACGAGCTTATAAAAATAGGTACAATGGGTGTTGCCGGTACTGCAGGTTCATCTTCCCCGAGATTAACAAGGGATCAGGGCGGTACATTCGTATGGCCTGCACCTGACAGCTGTTTCTGGCTGTCACAGGCGTATAATCCCTCTAAAGCTCATTACGGTATTGATATTGTTTCTTCAAACAACGGATCTTGTAAGGGAAGACGTATTGTTTCTGTTGCGGACGGTGTCGTTGTTCTTGCAACCTATCATTACAGCTGGGGGTATTATATAAGAGTTGACCACGGTGACGGAGTTATAACAGGCTATGCACATGCTCTTCAAGGGTCTTTCCGTGTCAACGTTGGTGATTATGTTAAAGCTGGACAGCAACTGTCCGCTATCGGTACAACAGGTAATTCAACGGGTTACCACCTTCATTTTGAGGTATGGCTTGACGGAACAAGAGTCAATCCGTTGCCGTATGTGTACAGTCAGTACACAGGTGTTGCGATCGTAAACTGATAATAAGCAGCCTGCAGAGGAGTCATACCTTAGCAAGCTGCTTTTTTGTGTGATTTTGTTTAGTACTCTTCAAAACATATATTTATATCTACATTTCCGCTGATTCCGTCAACTTTACCTGAATTTGTGTATTGCCATATTCCGTACTGATAATAAAACAGCGGCGATGAGCCTTCGTGCTGAGCGTACCAGAAAGCATAGTCACTGATCTTGTCAAGATCATATCGGACATAAGCATCTGTTAGATTGAAATATACCGCAGGAGTATAACCTGCAGCCTTGACCTTTTCACAGAAGCTGACAGCACACTGAGTAATTATATCACCTGAAAGATTATCTGTTCGCATTCCTATGTCAGGCTCGTTTTCCCAGTCAAAAACGACGGGATATTCGATATCAAACCCGCTTATAGTGTCAATAACAAATTCAGCTTCCTCAACAGCTTCTTCGGCTGATATTGCCTGTGAATAAAAGTAAACGCCGATTTTTAAGCCTGCTTTAAGTGCGGCAGATGCGTTTTTTCTGAACATATCATCCTCTTTAATATTGCCGGCAGCTCCGTAACCTCTGTAGCCTACACGAAGTATTGCAAAATCAATTCCGTCATCAGCCACATCATTCCAATCAATATTGCCTTGATGTGCGGAAACATCAATTCCTGTAAGATACTTCACATTTTTATCATTGTAAAATATTCTGCCGTTTTCATCGTAAACAAATGAAGCCGGATCATAGGTGCTTGCAGGGATATTCTCGTAATATGGTACATCTCCGTTCATTAACAGTGTTGAAGTTTCGGGAACTGTTGATTCGTCAGGCTCATTGTCAATGCTCTGATCACCTATGATCACAACTAAAATTACTGCAAGAATTATAATTACGGCAGCAGCTATATAATACGGAATAAATTTTCTGTCTTTTAAATTCATAATATGCTCCTTTCGGTCGATATTCTCTAATATATGATAACATTTTGGATTTCACGTTTCAACAGGAAAAATATAAAGATTCTCTTAAGTTTATTTGTATTGACAGTAAAACTCTTTTGGATTATAATAAAACTAATAAGCACGGAGGTTTTATTTATGGATAACAAAAAGAAATTAACGATAGTACTTGCTGTTCTTGCAGTGGTCTGTGTGTTTGCAGTTCTTGTGTTCAGCGGAATTATCGACTTCAGCAATGTGGGTGGAGAAGAGCTTACAACTGATGCAGACATATCAAATTACTATGAAAATATAAGCAGTAAGGCAACAGGTACGAGTACATCACCTTATCTCAGTACGCCGATAGATGATATCTTCTACACTATGTCTATGGACGGAGAGGTTCTTTTCTATCGTTTTGAGAACAACAGCTTTACGCAGATCGATGCAAGCGGTACATATACTGCAACTGTTACTCTCAGTGAAGAAAATATTTCTGCAGATATAACATATCTTAATGAAGACGGAAAAATATGCGGATACGGTCTTTATACTTCAACCGACGGGGCATATACTTTAAATCCGTATGTATTTTTCTATCTGAGAAATTACGGTGAAGATTATACCTCAGCATATTCTACAAGCTGTCTTCTTCTTATTGACACTACTGAGGACGATTTTTACTCAGATGACAAAGTATATGAGGAATCATTTATCTTTAAATATGCCGATTCCTCCGCATCAAGATCGCTTGCCGAAGCAAGCAGGACGATCGGCATGAACGGAGCTAAGAGAAATGACTATTTTGTTATTTCAGATAAGGTTGTAGACGGCTCTGTTGATCATCAGCTGTTCCTTTCCGGCAGATTCTATTCTGAGGCAGACACTACAGTTGACCTGTTCAGAAGCGGCGGCAGCGGCAACAATACTGATAATATCCGTCTTGCGACCGATATCCTCGGCAATTGGGCTGAATACACTGATGACGGCATTATGTATATCACTGTTGATGATAATGCAAATGTTGTTATCGAAATACTTAATGAATCAAGCGGTGATACAACAGTTGTAAAAACATTTGATAATGTTAAGCGTAATGATATACTCGTTTGCGACGATTATATTTATATTATCAGCCAGAATGTCCTTTATTCTATTGATGATGACAAGGAGATCAGCATAACAACAGGCTATGATAATTTCAAAGCCGATATGTTTGAGATTGACGAGGATACTTTAATGCTCAGAGGTTATTCGGATAATGCCTATGCAGTAATGTTGGTTGCATCTGCCGAAACAGGAGCAGTATCTGCTTCATATAAGAATGAAATATGCAGATACTTTGTAAATCCCGTTATTGTTAACGGACAGGTTATCGTCACAAGTGCAATGTTCGGCTCAACAAGTACGACTAATAATATTTATACGTATTATGTATTCTGATTTGTCCATAATAAATATATAGTAAGAAAAACAAAAATTAATTCCGGAAATCAGGTGACTGTGTATGAGAAAAATGAAACTCGGTGTTTCTGATCTGGAGGTACCCGTTATTGCCGTGGGCTTCTGGAGATTGAACAGAAATACGGATTTAAAAACGGCTGAAGATTTTATACGCACTGCTATGGAAAACGGTGCAAATTTCTTCGATCATGCAGATATTTACGGCGGCGGAGAAGCTGAAAAGATCTTTTCCGAAGCGATAGGAATGAATGATTCTCTCAGAGAAAAGATGATGATCCAGTCAAAATGCGGAATTGTTCCGAATAAAAGATTTGACTTTTCAAAAAAGCACATTCTTGAATCAGTAGACGGAAGTTTAAAAAGACTGAAAACTGATTATCTTGATGTATTGCTTTTGCACAGACCAGATACGATGTTTGAGCCTGAAGAAGTATGCGAAGCTTTTGATATACTCAGATCAAACGGAAAAGTACGTAATTTCGGTGTTTCAAATGAAAATATCTGGCAGATGGAGTATTTAAGGCGTAATCTTAACGTGCCCATCGTGTCAAATCAGATGCAGTTCAGCATTGCTCATTGTCCGATGGTTCAGGCAGGACTTAATGTGAATATGTTCAATGACTCAGCTGTTGACAGGGGAGCAGGAATAATAGAATATTGCCGTATGAATAAAATTACCGTTCAGGCATGGTCTCCGTTCCAGCACGGATTTTCCGCAGGCACATTTATGGACAGTCCCGATTATCCCGAGCTTAATGCAAAGCTCAAAGAGATCGCTGATAAGTACGGAGTATCAAAAACTACGATCGTTATGTCATGGATACTCAGCCATCCTGCAAAGATGCAGCCGCTTACAGGTACACTGAAAAAGGACAGAATGTTGGATTGCCTTAAAGCCGCAGATATTACTCTTGACAGGGATGATTGGTACGGAATATATATGAGTGCGGGCAATATTTTGCCTTGATATTTAATAATATTAAAATCATGATCTGTTTTTCGGATCGTGATTTTTTTTAAGTTTTCTCTTGACAAAGTAATAAGTCGTGTGTATAATATCAATGTTGCAATTTGGCCCGGTAGTTCAGCTGGTTAGAACGCTAGCCTGTCACGCTAGAGGTCGACGGTTCGAGCCCGTTCCGGGTCGCCAGCAATTGCTGCTATAGCTCAGTCGGTAGAGCGCATCCTTGGTAAGGATGAGGTCACCGGTTCAAATCCGGTTAGCAGC
>CAZTFS010000054.1:0-15459 GCA_964613045.1 uncultured Eubacteriales bacterium | reverse complement strand
ATCTCAAGAGGATAATATTCCTTTCCGTCATGTAAAAACATTATGACCCCTCCTCAATGAAGTGAAGATAATAACCGGCTTTTTCCTCTTCCGACAGTGAATTATATTCATCTTTTGTGCCGAACCACCAGTGGGGAAATGTCAGCACACTCTCTCTTCCGTCATCAAAAGTTACCGTGATAACATTTTTATTTTGCGAAATACTTTTTATGCCTGTTCCTCTTGGTCCTTGCGGATATGTACTGACATTTATCTCGGGAACAGATAAGCTTATGTTTCCTGAATAATTTGACATCAGCGATACAACCTCCTTAAAACGATAAGCTGATTAAGCGGTCTGTTGCGTTCATCAAGTGCAGGGATAATTACCTGTCTTGTCTCACCGTCGTAAAGACTCAGCTCAAAAACATACGAACCTGCATCAAGATCGATCCGGAATTCAAAATCGCCGTCAACTCTGAAGTTGGTCATAACGAGATTCTCGGGATCATCTTCGGGGGCTACAGAAAAATAATACCATTCATTCTCCGAAAGCTCGTAAGCTTCACCGTTTACGGTATGATTGACATGAAAACGCAGAATGTTACCTTCTGCAGTAATAAGTCTGTTCTGAATCATGCACAAGCCTCCGTTCTCATGTCGTCGCAGTAATAATTTTTAAGAGTTCCGACGATCATTTTCATATCCCGAATCTCCTCATAGATCGTGTAAAGCTTTGCGGATAACAGCTTGTATCTGTCCGTATCCCCCGCAAGTCGGGCATCTCTTCTCTCCTTTTTTGTTTTTTCAAGACATTCATTCATAGACGCAATGGATTCCTCATATTCCAGTGCAAGTTCATAAAGTGATTTCTTCATGCGATCAGCTCCTTTCCGTCGATGCATCTTATAATTTTAAATCTGAAATCGTCGGGCAGCTTGTCCTCCCTGCCCACAAGCTCGTCATAAAGCACTACATACTTAAGACTGTTGTAAATTTTCTTTTCGGCACGTCTGATAGTTTTTCTCACCGCATCATCACTCACACCCGTGAAAGCGGCGATCTTTGATATCCTCTGATGCTCAAACCAGTAAAGATGTATTGCTTTCTGTTCTGTTTCAGTCAGCTCGTTTTTTATGACTGCTGCCAGTGCATCATCAAGAGCCAGTCTTCCCGCTTCATAAAGACATGAGGCACATTCGCAGTCAATTTTTCTGAAATCATCTGAGGCTGTATCGGGCAGCCTTACATCCCCGTAAGACACTGTATGCATTACACACACTCCTTTTCTCTTATTTGTCGCAAATGCAAACGGAAAGCCATTTGTCTGCACTTGCAAATTCTAAAACATTTGTTCTTACCACTTCTCATTATATGAACGTTTGTGCGTTTGTCAAGTGGTTTTTGTTAATTTTTGGCAAGGTGTCCCAATAATCGGACATTAAACCGTACCACACGGATGCGACCGCATGCGAACGCATATATTTCCGGACAAATCAAAAAATCTGTATTGTTACACGAAAAAATATACACCGTTAATATTCAGTTAATCTTAATGAGTGATAATACAGACAAACAATACAATAATGTCTTTATATACAGAAACATCTGATACTTAAACAGAAAGGGAGCTGATATACGTGATCAATTCATTAGCAAAACAGATCACAAAGCATCCTAAGACAGTTATATTGATAGCATTGTTGCTGTTGATACCGTCATTCCTCGGAATGATATTCACTCCGATAAACTATGACATTCTCTCATACCTGCCGGAGGATCTTGATTCAGTCAAAGGTATCAATATTCTCGACGAGGAATTCCATGAAGCGTCCATGGCGATAATTATTATGGATGGCTTATCCTGGAATGACATGTATGAGCTGGAAGATAATATTTCAGAAATTGAGGAAGTCAATACGGTGATGTGGCTGGGTGCATTATCGGAATCCCCAATTCCGCTGTCCATGCTCCCCGAGTCGGTCGCATCAATGCTTTACAGTGATGACAGTACGCTTATGATGGTGCAATTCAAAACATCGTCGGGCGATAACGCAACACTTAAAGCGATAAAAAGCATCAAACAGCTTATAAATAAACAGTGCCTTATCAGCGGCATGTCCGCCATGACTCAGGACATGAGCGACATGATGAGCGATGAACTGCCGCTGTATATCGGAGTCGGACTTTCTCTGGCACTGATCGCACTTGCTCTGACGATGGAGTCTTTTGTGTCACCTCTGATACTGCTTGCGTCATTGGGCATATCCATTATGTACAACATGGGTACAAACTTCATTTTCGGCGAGATATCATTTATCACTCAGGCAATTGCGGCAGTACTTCAGTTGGCGGTAACGATGGACTACTCAGTCTTTCTGATGGACAGATATGCAGAAGAAAAACCGAAATACAAGACCCGTGAAGCCGCCATGGCAAAGGCTATCGAAGGTACATTTACTTCTCTTATAGGCTCGTCGCTGACAACGGTCTTCGGTTTCCTCGCACTTTGCTTCATGAGACTTACACTGGGCAAGGATATCGGGCTTGTTATGGCAAAAGGTATTATTTTCGGAATACTTTCCGTTATAATCGTCCTTCCGGCAATCCTTCTGCTGTGTGAAAATCTTATTTACAAAACAAAACACAAGAGTCTGATACCTTCATTCAACGGACTCAACAAGTTAACGATAAAAGGCAGAAAGATAATGGCTGTGATTTTCGTGATAGTCATTATCCCTGCGTATTTCGGTCAGTCAAATGTTGAAAAATACTACAACATGATGGACGCAATGCCCGAGTCAATGGAATCCATAGCTGCAATGAACGTGCTGAAAGAAGACTTCAACATGGCAAGCTCCCACTTTGTAATAACGAAGGACTCTCTTACAGACACGGAAAACCTTGAAATGGTTGAACGCATACAAGCCGTTGACGGTGTTTCGGGGGCACTGAGTCTGCCGGCAATGCTCGGACCTGCAATATCCACGGATATACTGCCCTCCTCGGTGACTTCAATGCTCAAATCCGGCGGCTATCAACTGATAATGGTAACTTCTGTATATTCTCCCGCTTCCGATGAGTGTAACGCACAGATCGAAGAGATCGACAGCATCATAAAATCCTATGACAGCGAGGGAATGATAACGGGCGAAGGCCCCATGTACAAGGATCTTGTTCAGATAACAGATGAGGATTTTGTCATAACAAGCCTTATTTCGATGATTGCAATTTTCGTTCTTATAGCGATAATATTCAAGTCAATATCAATTCCGTTTATTCTCGTTCTTTCAATAGAGCTTGCAATATGGATAAACATTGCTATATCGTACTTCTCAGGCGAAGTTATCTGCTTCATCACCCCGACTATCATAAGCTGTGTACAGCTCGGTGCAACAGTTGACTACGCAATACTTCTTACAACAAGATACCGTGAAGAAATACAAAAAGGCATTGATAAAAAAGAAGCCATGCGTATTGCCGCAAATCAGTCACACAAATCAGTTTTCCAGAGTGCACTCGTTTTCTTTGCAACAACATTCGGTGTAGCCCTTGTATGTGACATTGATATAGTTAAATCAATGTGCATCATGCTCGCAAGAGGCTCAGTCATCAGTGCTTTTGTTATCATTCTTTTCCTGACGCCCATTCTTGTTGTGTGCGAAGGTTTTATCAACAAGACTTCGATCGGCTGGCGTGAAGCAAAAAATGCAACACAATTTACCAAGCCAATGCTCGAAAAGATGGAAAAGACCTACAGAAAAAAGGCGAAGAAAGCTCAGAAGAAACTGAAAAAACTTGAAAAAAGATCCGGACTCAATGAAGAAATCTCAGAGCAGACAGAATATGCAATGAGAGCTGACAGTGTTTCAGACGAAACAACAGATTCCGATATTGCGGAGGACACACAGTTATGAAAAAATCAGCATATATAAAACGCATAACGGCAATTTTACTTATTCTTGTGATGCTTTTGCTCACCTCCTGCGGCACTGTGACCGAGGAAGAAGACACAACATTAACTGAAGCGGAAAGCATATTTGCCGAAAATTACACAGACACCACCGAGAATGTCAAAAAGACAGAAACCGTCTACGCAAATCTCAATCCGGACGGTTCTCAACGTCTCGTAACTGTATCAGACTGGCTTCACGCAGACAGAAGCAAAGTAAAAGTATCTGATATAACCACACTTGAAAATTATGCAATAACAAAGGGTCACGCATCTGCGGCAGCTGCTGACGGTTCGGTCACATGGCACATGGCGTCTTCCGATGTCTACTATGAAGGAACAACCGATAAGGAGCTTCCCGTCGGAATAGACATAAAGTACTATCTTAACGGAGCCCCGATCAGTGCAGAGGAAATCGCAGGACAAAGCGGTGATTTCAGAATGGAGATCACACTGACGAACAGAATAAGCTATGAAGTCGAAATTAACGGTGTCAAGTACAATATGTACGCTCCCTTTGTGGTTGCGGGCGGAATGATGCTTGACTATCAGTGCTTCTCGGAGATAGAAGTCGAAAACGGAATGACTGTCGGCTCGGGTACTTACGAAATGGTAATGCTTGCAGGTGTTCCCGGCATCAATGAAAGTCTCGGTCTTGATTCTCTCAACATATCGGGCTTTGAGGATTTCTCTTTCTCAGACACATTCACAATCACGGCAAAGGTCACAGACTTCAGACTGGGCGACGGATATTTTATGATCGCTCCCCTGTCCTCACTGAATCTTGATCTGAATATGCCGCAGACTCTCGAAGATGCACAGAGCATTCTCAACGAAGTAAACGACATCAAAAATCTTCTCAATAAGATAGATCCAAACGGTCAGCTGGCAGCTTTCATGTCCGACAGTGACAAGGTTCTGGAAATGATGGACATAATGAAGAGAGGACTCACGGTCTACAGCGAAAATAAGGCTATGCTTAACGTAATGAGCGAGTATATGACACCTGAAAATGTGGAAAATCTCACAAATTTCCTCAACTCACTTGATACCGAAGAGATAAATCAGCTCGTCAGCATACTTTCCAATGTTCCCGGACTTCAATCCATACTCAGCTCAATGCTCACGCTTTCGGAAGGTCTTGATGATGTCATGCCGATCATTGAAGGCTTCGCAACAGCTCTTGAAGATCCCGAAGTTGCGGCATCCTTCGAAAAGCTTCCCGAAACAATGGAAACTCTCAATGAGCTTGCCGATTTCATGAATGAAAATGAAGAAGTTCTTGATATACTCACACAGCTTATGACATCGGATGAACTGGATCAGTTCACGGGAACGCTTGACACCGTAATAAGCGAAAACGGTAACAATATCGGCAGTGCTGAAATTTCATCACTTCCCGATGATGCACAGGGATTAATAGCAAGAATGCAGGAGTGGATCAAGCTCGATTATTCAATATTCACCGCTGCTCCCGACTATATGGAAACAAGCTGTACATTCATCTGCAAGACCGATCCCGTAAAATAAAAATTAAAACAGTATGGCTATTCGCCGACTACCCGTAAAGAAGCATTTCTTTACGGGTAGCAGACGTTAAAAGTCGTACTGTTTTTTTCTCAAAGATATTTATTTTTTTGAATAAATGTGATACAATAACAAAAAAAATCCAAGGAGATGTACATATAATGAAAAAAATTATACCCGTACTCATATCATTGAGCCTCGTATTTGCACTTTGTGCCTGTTCGGGCAACACCCCGGAGGAAGAAACGACAGAGGGGGAAACATCTGCCGAAGAGATCGTTTCCGAGACAACAACTATCGAGACGATCACAGGCGATCTTTACGCAGTAATGAGTTCAGAGACAAGAACGAATCAGTTTGTATGTTCAGGCGGAACAGTCACACCCGAAAGGATCGCAGCAGGCTTTACAGGCTGGACGGGCATCAATTTCGGTCTTATAAGTGAGACCGACGAAGCAACAAAGACCATAAAAATCGAATGGAAAGCAACATCGGCAATGGCAACAGGTGATATGTCAACAGCAAACGAAGGTTTTGAATTTAATTCAGCGGATGAGATGAAAAAATTCATGACCGACAGCATCACCGAGACCATAAAGAACAACATGGGTGATTATACAATCACGTTTGAAGTTGCAGAATAAAATTTATCGGCAGAGTTAACGCTCTGCTGTATTTTTTTTAATATTTTTTCACAAATTAATATAGCTTAAGGTGCAGTCTGTAATTTTTCTCTTGACTATTTGCACCCGATAGTATATAATATAACCGTTAATATTGATTTGCTGTGACGAGCAGAATTCAATTCAGAACTTTCAGAGAACGGTTGGTTGGTGTGAAACCGCAGTGAAGAATTGATGTGCCGGCTCTGAGCATGGCTGTGATGAATAGCCCGTATGCTGTGCGTTAAACAGAAAAGAGTGGTGCTTATGCACAATTCAGGTGGTACCGTGGGATTTTTCTCACCCTGATTTGTCATAGGGCATTTTTATTTTTTAGGAGGTTGATTCCAATGCAATGGACAGGTCTTAACGAATTAAGAGAAAAATATTTAGCGTTTTTTGAATCAAAGGAGCATCTGAGACTTCCCAGCTTCTCACTTGTTCCTCAGGGTGACAAGAGTATTCTGCTTATCAATGCAGGTATGACACCCATGAAAAAGTATTTCACAGGCGAAGTAACTCCCCCCAGAAAGAGAGTTACAACCTGCCAGAAATGTATCCGTACACCCGATATTGAGAATGTCGGCAAAACTGCCCGCCACGGCACATATTTTGAGATGCTCGGCAACTTCTCCTTCGGTGATTACTTCAAGCACGAAGCAACAGCATGGGCTTGGGAGTTCTTTACAAAGGTTCTTGAAATACCCGAAGAGCTTCTTTATGTCAGTGTTTACCTTGAAGATGACGAGGCTTTTGACATATGGACAAAGGAGGTTGGTGTTGACCCCTCACACATGGTCCGCTTCGGCAAAGAGGACAACTTCTGGGAGCACGGTGCAGGTCCCTGCGGTCCCTGTTCTGAAATTTATTTCGACAGAGGCCCCGACAAGGGTTGCGGCAGCCCCGATTGTAAGGTCGGCTGTGACTGTGACAGATTCATCGAAGTATGGAACCTTGTTTTCACTCAGTTTGAAAACGATGGCAACAACAACTATACCCGTCTTACAAATCCCAACATTGACACAGGCATGGGTCTTGAAAGACTTGCATGCGTAATGCAGGATGTTGACAACCTTTTTGAGGTTGACACGGTGCAGAACATTATGAAGCACATCATTTCTATTGCAGGCATCAACTATCACGATGACGCAAAGAAAGACATTTCACTGCGTGTTATCACTGACCATATCAGAAGCACAACCTTCATGGTCGGTGACGGTGTTCTTCCATCAAACAGCGGAAGAGGCTATGTTCTCAGACGACTTCTCCGTCGTGCAGCAAGACATGGCAGACTTATCGGCATTGACAGACCTTTCCTTGCAGAAGTCTGCGATACCGTTATAAAAGAAAATGCAAATGCATATCCCAACCTTGTTGAAAAGGCTGATTACATCAAAAAGGTCATTTCACTTGAGGAAGAAAGCTTCTACAAGACAATTGATTCCGGCTTAGGTCTTCTTAATGAAATGATGGCAAAGTCCGAAGGCGGTGTACTCTCAGGTGAAGATGCATTCAAGCTTCAGGACACTTACGGCTTCCCCATTGACCTTACAAAGGAAATCGTTGCTGAAAACAACATGACTGTTGACGAGGAAAAGTTCAGAGCTCTGGTTGAAGAAGCAAGACTCAAAGCTAAAAATGCGAAGAGAAACGCCGCTGACACTGACTGGAGAAATTCAGGTGTTTCCCTTAAAGATATAGAAAAGACTGAATTTACGGGCTACACAGAAAATAACACGGATGCAACCGTTCTTGCAATCGTTGCTGACAGCGAAAGAAAAGACTTCATTGAAGACGGTGATGCCGTTCTTGTTCTGGACAAGACTTCTTTCTATGCCGAAAGCGGCGGTCAGGTCGGTGACACAGGTGTTATCAGACTCGGCGAAAGTGTATTTGAAGTTGTCAACACAACAAAGGATGCTGACGGCGTGGTTCTTCATCACGGTACACTCTCGGGCGACTCCATAAAAGTCGGTGACAAAGCTGTTACCGTTTATGATGAAGAAACAAGAAAAGCTACAATGCGTAACCATACTGCGGCTCACCTTCTTCAGTCAGCTCTGAGAAAGGTTCTCGGCACACACGTTGAGCAGGCAGGTCAGCTTGTTGATTCAAAGGAAGTCCGTTTTGACTTTACACACTTCACAGCTATGACAAGCGATGAACTCAGCAAGGTTGAAGCTCTCGTCAATGAAGAAATTCTCACTGCAGAAGAAGTCATGACAAAAGAAATGCCCATTGAAGAAGCTAAGGCAATGGGAGCAATGGCTCTCTTCGGAGAAAAATACGGCGATGTTGTAAGAGTTGTCAAAGCCGGTGACTTCTCCACAGAACTTTGCGGCGGTACACATGCAGACAATACAGGCAAAATCGGTCTGTTCAAAATCGTTTCCGAATCATCGGTTGCAGCAGGTGTAAGAAGAATACAGGCTGTTACAGGCAAAAATGTTCTTAAATATATTGATGATAAAAATGAGCTTATCTACGGTGCGGCATCTGCTCTCAAGTTGGGCAATGTAAACGAGCTTGCAAACAAGGCTGCAGCTGTTTCCGCTGAGCTGAAAGCCAAAGAAAAGGAGATTGAAGCTCTCAAGGCTGAAATGGCAAAGGCTCAGTCTGCTTCACTTCTTGACAATGCAACAGATGTAAACGGCATTAAAATAATCTCCGCTGACATTGGTGAAGGCGGTGCAGAAAAGGTAAGAGCAATGCTCGACTCCGCAAAGAATTTCGGCGATGACATTATCATGATTGCCGCATCCGTTGTCAAGGAAAAAGGTACGGTTTCCTTCGGTTGTATGTGCGGTAAGGGTGCAATTGCAAAGGGTGCTCACGCAGGTAACATCGTAAGAGAAATTGCAAAGCTTGCAGGCGGTTCAGGCGGCGGCAAGCCCGACAGTGCAATGGCAGGCGGCAAGGACATTTCAAAGGTCAGCGAAGCAATTGCAAAGGCTACTGAGATAGCAGGCTCATTCCTTAAATAAGAGGTATCTAAAATGGAAGATTGTCTTTTTTGCAAAATAATCAAGGGAGATATTCCCTCATCAAAAGTGTATGAGGACGATACGGTCTATGCCTTTAACGACATAGACCCTCAAGCTCCCGTTCACATTCTCATTATCCCCAAGGAGCATATAAAGTCTGCCGCTGAGATAAATGCAGATAACAGCGCTGTTGTGGCTCATATTTTTGAGGTTGCCGCAAAGATTGCTAAGGAAAAAGGACTTGCTGACGGCTTCAGGATCGTCACCAACTGCGGTGACAGTGCAGGTCAGTCCGTAAAGCATCTTCATTTCCATCTGCTCTCAGGCAGAGATTTTACATGGCCGCCGGGATAAACAATAATCTATCGGGATAATGCATAATTGTGAATTATGAATTATGATACGACCTTATATATGCGTAGGAACAACATTGATAATTTCCCTTTTGGTATTCTGTCAGCTGGGATTTGTAAGTGCTGTGGCAGTATGTATTGCCGCAATATGTTGTCTTACGCTGTTTTTCTTTCTCAGAAACAAAAATAAGATCTTAAACACTATTTTCATCTGTTTTTTATCCCTGCTGATGTCTTCTTCTGTCTTTATCACAAAATTTGTCACCGATCATCAGCCTGCAATGCTTGCAGTAAGCGATGAAGCCCGAACTATATCGGGTACACTGTATAAATACGAAGAGGATTACGGAAAATTCTACTACACGATTAAAGATGTGAGCATCAACGGCATTGACACGGATCTGAAAATAAGAATTACCACTGAGAATTATAAAAAAGCAGATATTGACGACATTGTCACCGTTACAGAAGCTACTGTTTACGAATTGGGCAGTTCAAACGGAAATCAAGGCAATTTCAAAGCGGACGGAATCTATCTCGGAGCGTACTCAAGCTCGGAAATTGAAATTGTATCGGCAGAAAAACACTCGATAAATTACTATCTTGAATACATCAGACAGTATATATCCGATTCACTTGCCTTTAACAATAATCCCAAATATGCCGCTGTTGCCGATGCAATGCTGACAGGTAATCAGTCGGATGTTGATGATGAAACGCTTCTTAATTTCAGATATTCGGGAATTGCACATCTGTTTGCAGTTTCAGGTTTTCATCTGTCGCTCTGGACTTCTGTGCTGTCTGTCTTTTTCAATAAAGTCTTCAAGAAAAACAGATATCTCAGCAACATTATCTGTATTCTGTTCGTAATTTTCTTTATGGCACTTACAGGTTTTACAAAATCAGTTATTCGTGCAGGAATAATGCTTATCATACTTTTCTTCGGAAGAATAATAAACTATCGGTCAGATCCCATAAATTCGCTGTTTATCGCCATAACGGCAATTCTTATAATAAACCCGTTTGCTGTAATGAGCGTTTCTTTGCAGATGTCTTTTCTCTCCACGCTGGGTATACTGATCCTTGCAGAGCCTACTATGCTTCCACTTAAAAAGATGAGACAACACATAGGCTCCAAATTACTGTACAATGTGTTGTTAACTGCGTACACAACAGTTATAATATCAGTCATAGCTTCCATTTTCACATTGCCCGTTACAGCTGTGAACTTCGGTTACATTTCCATTGCGGCACCGCTGACAAATCTTTTATGCATGATACCCTCTCAGATCGTAATGCTCCTTTCGGCTATAAGCATTCCGACAGCCAGACTCTCATTTGTTGCAAAGCCGTTGTCGTTCGTCTGCACAGTACTGACAAGATATATTGTGCAGATTACGGATAAAATTGCCTCACTGAGCCATTCAGTCATGGATACTTCCTCGCCCGCAATTCAGACTATCTTAACGGCAACAATTATACTCATGGCGATCATGCTTATCATTTTCAGAAAAGATGCAAAGAAGCTCAGAAATACTATTTTCTGCATTGCTGGGATTGTTACCGTCATTTCAGTATGCACACTTTCCGTTCAGTCCGCAAGCGTAAAAATATCGGTTGCAGACGTAGGCAACGGCATGTCGGTAGTCATGAAAGCTAACGACAAAAATTATATCATCGGCTGTGGCGGAGACTCATACAAAAGCTACAAGCTTACAAACATCACAGATAAAAATACAACTCTTGAGTACGATCTGCTGCTCATTCCACGAAACAGATCAACAGAGAATGCATATATATACAAACTGCTTCAAAGATATGATTTTGAAACATGTATCATATCTGACAACAGCTATCCGGATTACATAACAGAGATGCTTCCGGAAAACACCGTTTTTACCGATGAATGTACGGTAAGGCTGGATGAAAATATAACTCTTAATTACATTGAAAGCGATGAACTTTCTGCAGTACGCATTGAATCCGTAAACTTTACCTGTACAATTCTTTTCAGGGCACTTTCCGCTGTTCCCGAGGAATGGCAAAGCGGTTCACTGCTGATAACAAGGCAATCACTGCCCGATTTTGACCTTTCGGGTTTTGAAAATATAATCATTTCTTCTTCAAAAGAAGTGATATACGACAACAAAAACATTTACACCACAAAATACAGCGGTCAGACAGATTACAGAATGTATCCTGTCGGCTCGTCAACGGTTACGGAGGAAAAGCATGATTATCAATGATGAATTATCCGTCAAAAAACATATAAAAGAGGGAAAGCCCTCAAAGCTGTATTTTATTTACGGTGATGAGAGCTATCTGTCGGCTTTTTACGCAAACAATCTTGCATCATCAATAACCGACACATCGGGAATGAGCTTCAATTACTATTATTTTGACTCCGAAACGGTAAATTTCGATTCGGTGTATGAAGCATGCGAAACGCTGCCTGTAATGAGCGACCGTGTGTGCATTCTTATAAAAGATATCAACTTTGTAAAAATGAATGCCGACGATCTGAAGCAGTATACTGATTACTTTGCAGCTCTTCCCGACACTTCGACTCTTATCTTTCTCATGTCGTCAATTGAGGTTGATGTAAAGCAGAATCCGAAATGGAAAACAATTATTGACGCCGTAAACAAATACGGCACTGTATTCTGTCTTTCCAAACGCACAGATTCACAGGTTGCGGAGCTTCTTGTACGTTCCGCAGGCAAGCGTAACACTTCAATTTCAAAGGAAAATGCTGAATATTTCATTTCCGTTGCAGGCACGCAGATGAATGTTCTTCTCAACGAGTTCGACAAGGTCTGTGCTTATTCAAACGGCAACGAGATAACAAAAGAAATGATAGACGGAATCACTGTCAGAAGTGTGGAAGCTTCTGTTTTTGATCTGACCGATGCGATCAACTCAGGCAAAAATGACAGAGCTTTTGAGATACTTTCCGAGCTTATCAAGACAAAGACGGAGCCGACAATAATAATCGGAACCATCGCATTCGGCTATACGGATATTTACAGAGCAAAAGCCGCAGAAATGAACCGAATCGGCTACAGCGAATATCTTAAATCTTTTTCGGGCTATAAAAATAAATCTTTCCGACTTGATAAAGCCGCCCGAAACGCAAGAAAACTGACAATGAAACAGATAAAAGAGCTGCTTTCCGCAGTCAGTGAAGCCGACATAAAGATAAAATCCTTCAGCACCGACAACAATATTATTCTTGAGGAGCTTGTTGCAAAACTCCTTTTCATCGCAGGTGCAACACAATGATAAAACTCGATAAAGCCATTATCGTTGAGGGCAAATACGATAAAATAAGGCTTTCAAATTTCATTGATGCCCTTATAATCGAAACAGACGGCTTCAGAATCTTTTCAGACAGCGAAAAAAGAGCACTGATAAAAAGACTGGCAAAGGAAAAAGGCATTATTGTCATAACCGACAGCGATGCCGCAGGGTTCAGAATACGCAATTTTATAAAAAACATTGCATCTGACGGCGAAGTTATAAATGTCTACATTCCCGATATTTTCGGCAAGGAAAAACGAAAAACACAGGCTTCAAAAGAGGGAAAACTGGGCGTTGAAGGCATCAGCGACGAGATCATAAAGGATGCTATGGTAAAAGCAGGTGTCACACATTCTCTTTCAGAGAAAACCGACAGACGGACTGTGAAGGTATCCGATCTGTATGATGACGGATTTACGGGCAGTAACAACGCAAAGGAACACAGATATGCCCTGCTCCGATACCTGGGACTACCCTCACGGCTTTCAAATTCACAGCTTTTAAAACTCATAAACACATTTATGACATACGAGGATTACAAAAAAGCCGTCAATGAAATATCTGACGGTTGACATAAAATTCTGATTATTGTAAAATAAAATCGGAGCTGATAAAATGAAAAAGAAAAAACTTCTTATTTTTTCTATGTGTCTTATAATCATAAGTTCGCTTATAGTAACAACTGCGGCAGTCGTAAAATATAAATACACGTCCTCTTCCGGTGAAACAGTGATCCAAACCGTAAACCGTGTGAATATTTCTGTATCGGCAACGGAATTTACATACAAAAATGCTGATGCTGACGGTATGCTTTCATGTTCGTTTGTGGTTTCCGTGGCGAAGACTGAGCCTGATTTTTACGGTCAGCTTCATTCGATAACCGTATCGGGAGCCGAATTCGGGTACAATCTTTACACTGCGGGAAAAGATAACGGCGATGCACTTCTGCCGGAAGAAGTCGCTTTGCCTTGCGAAACACCTCTCGAATGGGAAATATCCTTTACGGTGCCGTATATTGAAGGACAGAATGATTATGAATTATCCCTTGATATCAACTATTCAACAGGCATGAAAACAAATACTGCACAGCGTTACATGACAAGCATTCCAATTAAGTTGACAGTTGAAGATTAAACAACATCTTGTCTAATTATTTACAAATTGTCTATTGATTATTTAGTAAAAAAGTAGTATCATTTAGTAGAAATAAATTATAGATTGAAGGTAACAGAATTATGCCCAAATACCTTATTGTAAATGCAGACGACTACGGCATGTGTCATGCTGCAAACGAAGCTGTAGCAGAGCTTTTTGAAGGAGGTTGGCTCAAGTCATCGACTATTATGATGCCTTGTCCCACTGCTGAGGAAGCTGTCAAATTTTCTATCGATCATCCCGAATATGCTATCGGTGTTCATCTTACAATGACAAGCGAATGGCAGAACTACCGTTGGAAGCCCCTTACAGGCAGAAAGTCACTTATGGACGAAGACGGCTACATGTGGCACGAAAGCGACCAGGTCGAGAAGAACGCAACATATGAAGATCTTGAAGCTGAGATCCGTGCTCAGATCGACCTTGCTCACTCAATGGGCATGAAACCCTCTCATATTGACAACCACATGGGTTCACTTTACGGTCACTATACAGGCAGACTGGGACTGAGCAAGATGACTCTTCGTATCTGCGGTGAGTACGGCTATGCATACAGACTTTATACTGCCGCTGACAAGAGAATCTGCCCCAGAGGTACACCTTATTTCCTCTACGCAGCAGTTCCTCTTCTTTCAAAGAAGTGGGGCAAGAAGTACAATGTGGTTATCCCCGATTATCTCCTGTTCCCCGATTGGAACGATGATATGCGTAAGGATTATGAGACATACAGAGAAACTATTCTCAAGATATGGACCGATATCCCCGAAAACGGTGTTACAGAGACATTCATTCATCCCTCAGTTGAGTGCGATGAGCTGAAAGCAATCACAGGCAGATGGCAGGACAGAGTCTGGGAGTATGAGCTTATGAAGGATCCTTATGTTCATGAGTATCTCAAGGCAAACGGTGTTGTACTTATCAACTACAGACAGCTTAACGCAATGAAAGGCGGCACAGTCCGCTGATAATAACGAAAGCAGCCCGAAAAAGGCTGCTTTTTGTTAATAAACAGGAATTTCGCAAAGCAAGTAATTTGTTTATATCAAGAAACACCTTAATCCCTCAAGATTGTAGGGGGCAGAGGGTTGATAACATAAAATGTTTTTCTTATTATAAACGATAATACAAATCTGAACGAGTTGATATAATTAGTCTTTTATTAACAAGGCGATATGTAAGAATGGCTTAAAAGATACATAATCTTTTAATAAATGGTGTGTTTAAACAACAAATTAGTCTTTAGTGTTTAGTTTATTGTTTTTCACACTTCAATTATACTAAATATTTAGAGCCAAGTACAGTCTTTTCTGCACTTGGCTCTATCTTATTTTGCCGGGACTTTTGATACAGCCCCATTAATTTTAATATGTAATTGTATAGTCCTTTTCAAAGGTTAAGTTGACTTTACCGGAATGCGTACCGAACATATTTATAGAAACATTAAGAATGAGCGGAGTTGTGTAGTTCGCTTGAGTCATATAGCCGGTTGCTTTATCGATTGTGGCAATTACTACGCAATCGTAATATTCTGTAGTGAAATCTTCGAC